>JBEHXB010000176.1:0-5582 GCA_048498895.1 Pseudomonadota bacterium | reverse complement strand
CTGGCCCGCAAGATGATCGACACGATGGGCGATTGTGCCGCCGACAAGATGGATGCGGTTGTGGCTGCCCATGTCGAGGAAGGCAATGCCGAAGGCGCGCAGTTCTGGGGCGCGGTCGCCGATGTGGTGCGCGGCCTGGAAAAAGGTTCCCTGCACGCCGGTTCGTCCAGGCGCTGACCGGCGCCGGGCGGTCATTTTTCGCGATCGGCGCGCACTTCCAGCCACATGGCGTTCAATACCGCCAGCGTCACGGCGAAACCCAGACCCAGAACCCAGGAAAAATACCACATGGACGCCTCCTAATAGGCGGACTTGGAATTGCCGCGTATGTCCTGGGCGCGCACCGGACCGCGCAATACCCGATAGACGAAGGCGGTGTAGGCAAAGATCACCGGCAGCAGGATCGCCGTCGCGCCCAGCATGACCGCCAGGGTCAGCTTGCTGGATGAGGCATCCCATACGGTAAGGCTGGCCGCCGGATCGGACGAGGAGGGCATCAGGAAGGGAAACAACGCCAGGCCCGCCGCGGCGATGGTGCCGATGGGGACAAGCGCGGTGGACAGGAAGGCGGCGAGCGGACGCTCGCGCAGCACCGGCGCGACGGCGGCGGCCAGGATCGCGATCGCGCCCGCGACCCAGGGTCCGGTGCCGGTCAGCCACCCGCCGGGCACGCGGCCCACGCTTTTGAGCATGGGATTGGACGGGCCGTCACGCATCGCGGCGCTGGTGATGGCATAGCCGTCGATGTGCAGAAGCCAAAGTCCCGCCAGCGCGAAGAGCAGCAGGAACGCCAGCGACGCGGCCGGTATGACCTTGCGCGCCCGTGCCTGGACAATGCCGTCGGTCTTGAGATTGAGCCAGGCCGCGCCATGCAGGACGATCATCGACAGGCTGGTCAGCCCGACCACCAGCGCGAAGGGATTGAGCAGCGACCACAGCGTGATGTCGGAATGAAACCGCAGGTCGCTGTCGTAGCTGAAGGGCACGCCCAGGAACAGATTGCCGAAGGCCACGCCGAATACCAGCGAGGGTACCACGCCTCCGGCGAACAGCGCCCAGTCCCAGGTGCTGCGCCAGGCCGGCTGGCTCATCTTGCTGCGGAACTTGAATGCGGCGGGGCGCAGGATCAGCGTCGCCAGCACCAGGAACATCGCGATGTAGAAGCCGGAGAAGCTGGCGGCGTAGAGCGGCGGCCAGGCGGCGAAGATGGCGCCGCCGCCCACGATGAACCAGACCTGGTTGGCTTCCCACACCGGCCCCACCGTGTTGATGGCGATGCGCCGTTCCTCGTCGGTGCGGGCGACGAAGGGAAGAAGCGCCGCCGTGCCAAGGTCGAAACCGTCCATCACGGCGAAGGCGGTCAGAAGCAGGCCCAGAAGGGCCCACCAGATCAGGCGAAGCGTTTCATAATCCATGTCAGCCTACTCCGCTGCCGCTTCGGCCATGCGCGGGGAGGGCGACAGCGCTTCCTCGGGACCAAGCCGGATGTATTTGAACAAAAGATACATGTCGACGACCAGGAGGACCGAATAGAACAGCACGAAGCCCAGAAGGCTGAAGGTGACGTTGCCGGTGCTGGTGGACGACACGCCCAGCGCGGTCGGCAAAACGCCCACGATCACCCAGGGCTGGCGGCCATATTCGGCGACGACCCAGCCCAGCTCGGCCGCGATCCACGGCAAAGGCAGGCTGAGAAAGGCGATCCACAGATAGGGGCGGTAGCGGTCGAGCCTGCGCCGGGCCGACAGCCAGAAGCTGGCGGCGAACAGGGCGATGAAGAAAAGGCCCAGCCCCACCATCAGGCGGAAGGACCAGAACAGCACCGGCACATCGGGAACGGTGCTGCCGGCGGCCGCCTGGATCTGGTCGCTGGTTGCATTCTCGATATCGGGCCGGAATTTCTTCAGCAGAAGGGCATAGCCCAGATTGTCCACATGCGCCTCCAGGGTGGCGCGCACCGAAGCATTCTTCGGGTCCTGCTTGGCCTGCTGCAGGGCGCGATAGGCGATCAGCCCGTCCCTGATCCGCGTATTGGCTTCGCCAACCAGTTCGCTGATGCCCGGCACCGGACGGTCGGCGCTTCGTGTGGCGATCAGGCCCAGCATCCAGGGCACCTTGACCTCGAACTCCGTGCTGTGGGTGGCCAGGTTCGGCAGGCCGAAGACGGTAAAGGAGGCCGGCGCCGGTTCGGTGTTCCACATCGCCTCGATGGCGGCGATCTTCATCTTCTGGTTCTCGCCCGCCGTGTAGCCGGACTCATCGCCCAGCACCACGACCGAAAGCGCGCTGGCCAGGCCAAAGCTGGCCGCCACGGTCATGGAGCGCCGGGCGAATTCCACATGGCGGCCCTTCAGCAGGTACCAGGCGCTGATCGCCAGAACGAAGACGCTGCCGGTGACATAGCCGGCGCTGACGGTGTGGACGAACTTGGCCTGAGCGACCGGATTGAACAGGACCTGCATGAAGTCCGCCACTTCCATGCGCATGGTGTCGACATTGAAGCGGGCGCCCACCGGATACTGCATCCAGCCGTTTGCAATCAGGATCCACAGCGCGGACAGGTTCGAGCCGATGGCCAGAAGCCAGGTGGCGACCAGGTGCTGGACCTTGCTCAGTTTGTCCCAGGCGAAGAAGAACAGGCCGACGAACGTGGCTTCGAGGAAGAAGGCCATCAGCCCTTCCAGCGCCAGCGGCGCGCCGAACACGTCGCCCGCATATTGCGAATAGTAGGCCCAGTTGGTGCCGAACTGGAATTCCATGGTGATGCCGGTGGCCACGCCCATGGCGAAATTGATGCCGAAAAGGATGCCCCAGAATTTCGTGAGATCGCGCCATATCTCGCGGCCGGTCATCACATAGACCGTCTCCATGATGCCCAGCAGCACGGACAGGCCCAGGGTGAGCGGCACGAAGATGAAATGGTAAAGCGCGGTGACCGCGAATTGCAGTCGCGATAATTCGACCAGATCCATGTCAGGAAATCCCCAGGATGTGGGTGTCGGCGGGAACGGGCGGCGCCCGGTGGGACGGCGAGAAGAACAGAAAATAGAGCAGGGTCAGCGCGGCGGCCTTCACCACAAGGAGAATGATGATCTCCCGCCTCAGATGCGCCGGAAACATTCCCCGCCCTCCATTGCGCCGGCAAGCCGGAACGATTCAGCGGAAAATTTCGCCCGGTTTCACGCCCATCTTGCGAAAGACGATGGCTGCGGGACAAAAGCCCGTGATCGATGCCTGAACCATATTGAGTCCCGCCACGGCGCTCAAGGCCAGCCACCACGGATTGACGAAATATGCCAGTGCCAGGCCAACCAGAACGACAAACCCGGCGAAGGCCATAACGGCGCGATCGAGATTCATATATCTGTCTCCTTGCGGGGGGCCGCTGCCAATGCCGGATGCCCCACCCGTGTGGCGCCCGTTTAGGCCGCCGGGGAAGGGCCTGCCTTGATCGAACACAACAAAACACACAAGGCCGCGGCGCAAACCGTCAGGCACGGCGCCGGACAATAGGGCGGACCCGCCGGCCGGCTCCGAAACGGCCACGGCCGGTCCCGGACCGGCAAGGGCAAATCGCGCGAAGGCGCGGCAATCCGCGCGGGACCGGAGCTCAGAGATAAGGCATCATCAGACGTGCTGCGGCATTGCGCAGGCGCAGCCACACGGGCTCGGCGGCAAGCGCGTCGGGAAGGATGGGTTTGGCGCGAGACAGCCGGTCGTCGATCACCGCGTCGATCCTTGCCGCAAATGCGTCGCCGATGCATTCCAGGTCGAATTCGAAGTTGAGCCGGAAGCTGCGCGCATCCCAGTTTGAACTTCCGATCAGGCACCATTTTCCGTCGATGGTGCACAGCTTCGTGTGATCGAACGGTGGCGGGGTAACGAAGAAATCGGCCTTGATATGGCGGAAGAAGCGCAGATGCCCGCGCATTGCCCAGTCCATCACCAGCTGGTCGCTCATGGCCGGCATGATGACCTGCAGTTCGACACCGCGCAGGCAGGCCTGGTGCATCGCGAATTGGAGGCGCGTGTCGGGCAGGAAATAAGGCGTGACGATGCGGACGCGCTTCTGCGCCAGGGTGAGGGCCGCGCCCAGAATGGATTCCAGCTTGTAAATGTCGGCGTCCGGGCCCGAGCGCACGCCGCGAACATGGACCTGGCCATGGCTCGCCTGTTCGGGCCACCAGCAATCCTCGTCCAGCCCTTCCCCGGTGGTGAAGGTCCAGTCATGGGCGAAAGTGTCCATCACGGCGCGCGTTGCCGGCCCGCGAACCTTGAAGTGCACATCGCGGATGGCCCGGCGCCGGGTCTGTGCCGACAGATTCTCCGAGCCGATATTGATGCCGCCGACAAAGGCCAGTGCCCCGTCCACCACCAGCAGCTTTCTGTGGTTGCGCATGTTCAGGAAGGGCATGCGCCAGGGCAGCCATGTGTGCAGAAACAGCGCCGCCGTAACGCCGCCCCGGCGCAGGCGGCCCAGCGGCGGACAATAGGTATAGCCGGCGCCCACCCCATCCAGCAGTACGCGCACCCGCACGCCGCGCCTGTGCGCGGCAATCAGCGCGTCGCAGAATTGCCGCCCGGCGGCATCGTTGCGGAAGATATAGGACGCCATCGCGATGGCATGACGGGCGCCGGCGATCGCATCGAGCATCTGCGGATAGGCCTGGTCGCCGCCTTCCAGCACGGTCAGGTCGTTGCCGCCGGTCAGCGGTTCCTTCGTCACTTCGGCACTGACTTTTTCCAGAAGGGCGAAGGGGCCGTCCGGAGAGCCCAGGGTTGCGCCCGCCGAGGCCGCCCGGCCGGCATTGCGCCGGCGCAGGCGCAGCGCCCGTCTTGTCACCCGGTTTATGCCGAAAAGGTAGTAGAGCAGGGCCCCCAGGATCGGCGAGAACCAGGCCAGGGCGATCCACCCCAGCGCCGCCCGCACGTCGCTCTTTTTCAGCAGCACGTCCACCGTCACGCTGCCCGCCAAGGCGAGGTGGAGCAGCAGGCCCAAAACCTCCATCAGGGTAGGGTCGGAAGAAAGCGCAAACATTTGCCGCATACCGATCTATCATTATGGTAGGAACCGGGTCGGGAAACCGGTTGAATGTTCATCAGTTTACACCAGCAGAGCGCAACCTGAAGCAAATGACGATCGCCACTTCCAACTCCGCCATGGCCCAATCCCTCATGCCCGGCAAGATCCGGGTCGTCAGCTGGAACCTTCTGCGCCGGGTGGGCGCCGGTGTGGAGGATGTCGCCAAACTGGTCCACAGCCGCCGCCCCGACCTGCTGCTGCTGCAGGAAGCGACAGAAGAGATCATGGAACTTCCCTCGCTGGTGGGCGGCTATTTCTACCGCCATCCCATGCAGCAGCGAATCTACGGCCTGGCCTGCTGGAGCCCCCATCCGTTCCCCACCTCGACCAGCATCCGCCTGCCGGCGTCGATCCTGCCCGGGCGGGTGCCGCCCCGCCTGGCCCAGATCATCAATTTCCACGACATCACCATCGCCAATGTGCACCTGTCGCACGGCCAGTTTCTCAATCGCTACCAGTTGCGCCACATCATGGAGCAGATGGAAGGACCGGCCGCGAT
>JBEHXB010000175.1:0-5586 GCA_048498895.1 Pseudomonadota bacterium | reverse complement strand
CAGCAGGCGCCGCTCGGCTTCCGGCGAAAGTCTGGAGCTGTCCACCGGGAACTTCACCGAATCATCGGACAAGACCATGGAGTAGAGGAATTTCCCCTCGGCAAGTTTGCCGGCGGCTTCGGCGCGGCTAAGCGCGTCCTGGGTCGTCTGGTCGAGCTTGGCCAAATGCGCCTGATGTTGCTCGACCTGGCTTTGGGTCCCCTCTACTTTCGCGTTTACTGCTGCGACCTGCTCATTGACATAGTCCTTTGTCGCGCAGCCGCCGAGGCTGAATGCACCCACGGCCATGACTGCGACGATTGCAGGTTTCATCCTCTGCATGGATTTTCTCTCCTTGTATCCCCCGCGCCGCGCGCACCCTGAGCAAACATCATGGCGGGAATGGGCTCTTTTCCGGGCAGATCCGGTCTTGATTGTGCCCAATTACCGCTCGCGCGCAGCGCCATCGCAGAGGCGAATTCCGTGGAACCCGATGTTTCCATTTCGCTCTGGGCAGCCCCATGGGTCATCGAAATCGGACGCGCCAGGTACGTCCCGCCGCCCATGTTGCGATTGCGAAATCGGCCGGGCTGTTCCGCTTCAGCCGATCTCTTCCACCTGCAGGAACACGCCCGGATCGGGGCGCACCGTCATCGACATGACAGGCTTTGGGCCGGAACCAACAGGCGTAAAGCGGAAACGCGCCAGCAGCGTCGACAGGATGATTCGCGCCTGCATCATGGCGAAGTCGGCGCCGACGCAGACGCGTGGCCCCGCGCCGAAGGGCAGGTACTGATACTTGTCGCGGCGGACATTCGCTTCGAAGCGCGACGGCACAAACAATTCCGGCTGCTCCCACCACATCTCGTGACGGTGCAGCGCCCAGACGGGCAGGAACAATACGTCGCCCGGCTCGATCATGCGGCCGCACAGTTCGTCCCTGGCCAGCACCGTGCGGGCCAGAAGGCCCACGGGCGGATAGAGCCGCATGGCTTCTTCCAGCACCTGGGTGATGAATGCCATCGCCTCCACGTCGGCCGCCGTGGCGGCGCGGGTGCCCAGCTGCGCCCTGGCTTCAAGCCGCGCCCTGGCCTGATCAGCAGGGCTGTTGGCCAGAAGATACAGCGCCCAGGCCACCGCGAGGGCGGTGGTCTCATGGCCCGCCACGATGAAGAACTGCATGTTGAAGACCAGCTCCTCGGCGCTCATCCGATGGCCGGTCTCAGGATCCTCGGCCGCCAGCATGTAATCCAGAAGATCGTTGGCGGGGCCGGGGGCTGTATCTGCCTGCCGCCGTGACTGGATGGCGCTGGCCACCATGTCGTGCATGGTCTTGACCGACGCACCGGCCAGAAGTTCGCCGGGCCGGGGAAACCATTCGGGCACGCCCAGGAAATCCAGCAGCGAGGCGCGGCCCGCGGTCTGGAAATAGCGGCTGATGGCGGCACTGAAAGCCCTGCCGTCGAAATGTTCGCGCCCCGACAGCGCCACGTCGCAGATCACGTCGAAGGTGGCGGTCAGCATTTCACCCACCATCTCCGCCCGCCGCCCGCCCTTGAGGCGCGCGCTGGCCCGTTCGGCGGTAGCGGTCATGGCAGGGGCCAGGGTCACGACATTGCGATGGGTGAAGACGGGCGTTACGGCGCGGCGTTGCCAGCGCCAGTCCGCGCCATCGGCATTGAACAGGCTCTCGCCAATGGCGGGCCTGAGCATGCGGCGCATGATCTCGGACTTGGGATAGTTCGCCAGGTTGTCGCTCATCACCCGGCGATAGCCGGCGGGGTCCGCCAGCATGTGCCAGCGCATCAGCATTTCGCCTGAAACGATGGGCTGGCGATAGGCCAGCGCCGGGATGATCTCCAGCACATTGCGTCGCGCCGCCAGCGCGGTTTCCAGCCGGCTCATGACGCGGCGATGGGTCGGTGCGCCCACGGGAATGAAGTGCTCAGCCATTGCCGTCATGCAAACCTCAGCAAGCTTTCACCGCGGCGGCATTCACGGCAATAGCTGGGTGTGACGGTGTACGCCAAAATGTCGCGCCGCCATGGCTTGGGCTCCGAAGCCGGCGAAAACGCAGGCCGTACGCGGAACTTTTTGCCTTTGTGGGACAATTGCGCCGGGCAAAGTGTCAATTCCTTCATATTTTTGATCCTACACGAAGCCGCAGAAGCCCGTCAGAGACGCCGCCGATCATGTCACCGACCCGCACGCTTGCGGCCATTGCCCTTGTATCCCTCGCCCATCCCGCCGCCGCCCAGGACGAGGCGCCCGAAACCGTCGTGGTGTCCGCCTCGCGGATCTCGCTGGCCGGTTACCAGGCCCCCACGCCCGTCACGGTGATCGGCACGGAGAAGATCGTCCGTGACGCCAAGATCGACATCGGCGATCTGATCCGCGAACTGCCGTCGACCGGCGCCTCCGCGTCGCTGAACAATGGCGGCAACGCGCTCAATGTCTCCCAGGGCGATGCGGGCCTGGATACTGTGGCGCTGCGCAATCTGGGGCTGGCGCGCACGCTGGTGCTGTTCGACGGCCAGCGCGTGGTGTCTTCCAATATTCTGGGCGGCGGCGTCGATCTGGCAACCCTGCCGGCGACCTTGATCAAGCGCGTCGATGTGGTCACCGGCGGCGCCTCGGCCGCATGGGGCTCCGACGCGGTGGCGGGCGTGGTCAATCTCGTCATCGACAAGGAGTTCGAGGGCACGAAGGCCAGCCTGACCCTGGGCGACGACACGAATTTCGACCAGCGCAAGATGGCGCTGGAAGGCGCGTTCGGCAGCGCCTTTGCCGGCGGCCGCGGCCATCTGGTTTTCAGCGGCAATTACACCACCAGCCCCGACGGCGTGTTCATGGGGCAGGCGGGCTGGTGGAAGGGCACCGCGCTGGTGCGCAATCCCGCCTATGTGCCCGGTGCGCCGCTGTTCGTGCATCAGGATCATGTCGGCAACATCCAGGTCACGCAGGGCGGCCTGATCGACGCCAGCACGGCGGGCGGCGCCGGCTCCACCCTGGCGCCGAATGCACTTGTCGGCCTGCGCTTCACCGGCAATGGCGCGGTCTCGCCATTCCATTACGGCACCATCTTCGGCACCAACTGCTACAATGGCTGCACCAACAACGAACAGACCGGCGCGCTGCGCTTCACGCCGCTGGCGGTGCCCTATAACCACACGACACTGTTCGGCTACGCCAGCTATCAGCTGACCGATCGGGTGCGTGCCTCGCTGCAGCTGAATTACGGCCTGTCGGGCGAGCGCAGCCTTGGCGGGTTGCGTCAGGCGCTGCTGACGGTGCGGCCGGACAATCCCTGGCTCGATCCTTCGATCGCCGCCATGTTCGGCACACTGTCGAACGGCTTCAACGCGGCACTGGGCACGCCCGGCACCGCGGCCACGCCCGCCCAGGCGCTTTATATCGGCTCGCAGAATCTCAACAACATGCCGGCGGGCAGTTATTCGCGCAGCGCGCTGTGCCGGACCGTGGGCTTTCCCTGCAACGTCAACAACCGCGCGCTGATGCGCGGCGTGTTCACGCTGGAAGGCGAACTGGGTGGTGACTGGAGCTGGAAGACTTATTATCAGCACGGCACCGTGCGCGAGCGCCAGACGCTCTACAACAACAGCCTGTCTTCGCGCCTGAACTATGCCGTCGATGCGGTGCGCGTCACCGCCGCCAACCAGGGCACAAGCGGTCTTCCCATCGGCACCATCCAGTGCCGCGCCCTGCTGCAGGGCGTCGCGGCGGCGGCGGGCTGCCAGCCGCTTGATGTGGTGGGCGAAAATGTCGCCTCGGAGATGGCGCTGCGCTACGTCAATCCGGGACGCGACCCCAGCTCCGGCATCCGCGACAACGAGACCATCGTGCTGAACCAGGATGTGCTGTCGGGCGCGATGCAGGGCACCTTGCCTTTTGGCCTGCCGGCGGGGCCGGTGGCAGTGGCCATGGGCGGCGAATACCGGCACGAACAGGGTGGGGTGACCCAGGCCGATCCGCTGGGCGCCAGGGGTCAGTGGGCGGCGGGCAACTTCCTGCCCTATCGCGGCCAGTACCATGTGGGCGAAGGATTCCTGGAGGTCGATGCGCCCCTGCTGAGGGACAGGGTCGTCGACAGCCTGGACCTCAACGCCGCCGGCCGGCTGACGGACTATTCCACCAGCGGCACGGTCGAAACCTGGAAGCTGGGCCTGGTCTCCCAGGCGAACGAACAGGTGCGCCTGCGCGCAAGCTGGTCACTGGACATCCGCGCGCCGCAGGTATCCGAGCTGTTCTCGCCCGGCATCCTGTCGGCGCAGCAGTGCCGCTATCCGTCAAATTCGCTCTATTATTCCTGCTTCGCGCTGCAGGGCGGCAATATCGGGCTTCAACCGGAGAAGGCGGTCACCGTGTCCGGCGGCGTGGTGCTGACGCCATCCGTGGTGCCGGGCCTGACCCTTTCGGCGGACTGGTATTCCATAAACATCCATGGCGCGATCGATACGGTGGACTTCCAGACCATCATCGACCGCTGCCTGGCGGGCCAGCAGATCTATTGTCCGCAACTGGTGTTCACCGGCGGCGCTCAGCCGTCGCAGGTCAATGTCTTTCCGCTGAATTCGGCGGTGGATTCGGTTTCGGGACTGGATTTCCAGGCCGCTTACGCCCACCCGTTGCTCGACGGCACGCTGAGCTGGGAGCTGACGGGCAATTACACCGACCAGCAGACCCGTACGGCGCAGGGTATCACCTACGACCGCGCCGGCGCGCTGGGGGCCAGCCCCGACGTCTATGCCAGTGGTGTGCCCAAGTTTCGCGCGGTGCTGGCGGCCACCTATGCGGAGGGGCCCCTGTCATTGACCGCGCAGGGGCGCTTCATCGGTTCGGCGGTACTGTCCAACGGCACGCAAGGTGTGCCCGGCCTGAAGTCCGCGTCCTACATCGGGGGCGTGCTGACGGGCGGCGACATTGCCGGGCTGGTGGACGACAATTCCATTCCCGCCATCGCCTATCTCGACCTGCGCGCCGCCTGGCAGGTGTCGGAGACGGTTGCGCTGTATGGCGCGATGGACAATGTCACCGACGTGGCGCCGCCCACCATCGCCACGACCAGTGGCGCCAGCTTCACCAACACCCAGGTCTATGACGGGCTCGGCCGCGCCATCCGCTTTGGCATCCGCTTCGCCGGATAGGCAAGGCCCGTCCGCCTGCGCTAGGCTCGCCCGGCGCAGAGATGGGGGACGGGCATGCGATCATGGATGGCAGCGGCGGCGGCGCTGGCCTGCACCGCCGGCCTGGCAGCGGCGCAGGACAATACCGAAGGCCAGGTCGATCCCAAGGAACTGGCCGCGATTATCGCTGCCCATCCGTCCTGGCAGCCCTGGCTGTCCGATCCCTCGCTGGCCAAGCTGACCCTGGCGGGCCCGAAGATGCCCAATTCCCCATGGCGCGCCGACGATATCCGCCGCCCCCAGCCGCCGGTCGTGCACACCGGCACCGAATGTTCTGGTCCGCCGCCGGCCGATGCCGACCTGTTGTTCGACGGCCATGACATCTCCAGATGGACCGGCGACCACATCAATGAGTGGACGGTGAAGGATGGCGTCCTGACCGCGGGTGGGCGCGTCTACAATT
>JBEHXB010000174.1:0-5598 GCA_048498895.1 Pseudomonadota bacterium | reverse complement strand
GCCGATTACAAGAGCGCCGCCGACATGTATATGGAAAAACAGATGACGCCCGCCGACCGCGAGCAACTCACCGAGCTGATGCGGTCAGTCTACGATTCCGGCGTCGCCGAAATCGCCGCGGCACGGCACCTCAGGCCGGAGCAGGTGCGCGAGGCCCTGGATGTCAGCCCCCAATTCTCCGAAGACGCGCGCAGGGCAGGGCTCATCGACCGCATTGGTTACGACGACCAGGCCAAAGGGGCGGCTCTTGCACGCGCGGGTGCCGGCGCTAAGGAGGTGAAATTGGCCGACTATCAAAGCGCGGTCGAGCAGAAGTTCACCAAGGCCAACATCGCCCTCATCGAGGCGGCGGGTGAGATACGCGATGGCACGGCTAAAAATTCACTTTTGGGCGGTACTGGCGGCATCGCGAGCGACGATCTCTCCGATGCCATCCGCAAGGCATCTCAGGACAAAAATATCCGCGCAATCGTCCTGCGCGTGGATTCCCCCGGGGGATCGGTATCAGCGTCCGATCAGATACTGCATGCTGTCAAGGTGGCTCGAGCCGCGGGGAAGCCGGTGGTTATCTCCATGGGCGCGGTGGCGGCATCGGGCGGATATTACATTTCAGCAGATGCCAACAAGATCGTGGCGGAGCCTGCCACAATCACCGGGTCCATTGGCGTGTTGACCGGCAAGGTTTCATTCGGAAAGTCTATCAATCTTGTTGGAGTAAATGCCGACCAGGTTGCTGTCGGCAAAAACACACTAATGGATTCGCCGTTTGAGCCCTTTACCGCTGAACAGTGGGCCAACGTCAATCATCAGGCTGACGTGATCTATGATGATTTTACCCGGAAGGTGGCGGCTGGGCGCAAGCTGCCGCTCGAAAAGGTGCGCGAGATCGCAAAGGGCCGGGTGTGGTCCGGCAGTGACGCGAAGGCACGTGGCCTGGTGGATTCGCTAGGTGGGTTCTGGACGGCGGCAGACCTGGCGGCAAGCCTCGGCAACGTCCCCAAGGATAACGTGGTGCTTAAGGTTTATCCGGCGCCCACCGGGGTTCTGGGAAGCATCCGGCGGATGTTGAACGGGATGGATGCGGGACTAAGTGCGGTCCAGCGGGTGGAATCGCTGCTCGGCCTGCCCGCGATTGAAGCCTTGGAAAGTCAAACTTCCGAATTGTCCGCCATTCAGGGCCGGTCCCACATCGAACTGCGCGCAACGCATCTGCCCCGACCGTGACTGCATTGCAACATGACATAAAATTGCCTGACATGTTATTACGCACAGAACGCATTATGAGACATAAAAGTTCTCGCCTCGCAATCGCAGCACTGGTCTTGCTGCGTCAAACTTGCGATTATTCGGAAACCGGCTTTTGGCACGCCGCCGAACCCTAGGGCTGTCTGGAGATCTGTCATTCCCGTATCCAAGTCATCCGCCGCCATTGAAGAAATGAGCTTTGAAAGCGCACTTAAGGAGCTGGAAGCCATCGTCGCGCGCCTGGAGCAGGGCGAAGTCGACCTGGAGGATTCCATCTCCCTGTATGAGCGGGGCCAGGCGCTGAAGGCTCATTGCGAAAAAAAGCTGAAATCAGCCGAGGGACGGTTGGAAAAAATCGTGATGGGCCAGGAGGGTCCCCTGGTGGAACCGCTGACGGAGGCCTGACGGGCTAGATCTATACAGGCGAGCGAGAGATTTATCGGATTTATCGGACATGAACATTCCCAATACGAAGACGCCGCTGCTTGACAAGGTCGACGAACCCGCCGACCTGCGTAGGCTTGACAAGTCCCAGTTGCGGCAGTTCGCGGACGAGTTGCGTACCGACCTGATCGACATTGTTTCTGTCACCGGCGGTCATTTCGGTTCCAGCCTCGGAGTGGTCGAACTGACCACCGCGTTGCATTACGTTTTTGATACTCCGCGCGATCGGCTGATCTGGGACGTCGGTCACCAGGCCTATCCTCACAAGATTCTCACCGGCCGACGCGCGCGCATGCGAACGTTGCGTCAGGGCGGCGGCCTTTCCGGCTTCACCAAGCGAAGCGAGAGTGAATACGACCCGTTCGGTGCTGCGCACAGTTCAACGTCCATCTCGGCCGGGCTTGGCATGGCCGTGGCGCGGGACTTGAAGGGCGAAGACAACAACGTCATCGCGGTAATCGGCGACGGCTCGATGAGCGCGGGCATGGCCTATGAGGCGATGAACAATGCCGGCGCCAAAAAGAGCCGATTGATAGTGATCTTGAACGACAATGACATGTCGATCGCCCCGCCCGTCGGTGCGATGAGCGCCTATCTGGCGCGGCTGGTGTCTTCGCGTTCCTATACCGGTATCCGCAATATCGCCAAGCGACTGGCGCGAAATCTTCTGCCCCGCGGCCTTTTCAGGGTCGCCCAGCGGACGGAGGAATATGCTCGCGGCATGGCCATGGGCGGTACTCTGTTCGAGGAGATGGGCTTCTTCTATGTCGGACCTATCGACGGTCACAACCTGGATCATCTGATACCCGTGCTGGAAAATGTGCGGGATCGCATGAACGGTCCGGTGCTGGTGCATGTCGTGACCCAGAAAGGCAAGGGCTATGCGCCCGCCGAGGCAGCGGCGGACAAGTGGCACGCCGTGTCAAAATTCACGGTGCTGACCGGCGTGCAAGCCAAGTCCACACCCAAGGCGCCCGCTTACCAGAAGGTATTCGGCGAGGCCCTGATCGCGGAAGCGAAAAAGGATGAGCGCATCGTTGCCATAACTGCTGCCATGCCCTCCGGTACCGGCGTCGACATGTTTCAGAAGGTTTTTCCGGAACGCACTTTTGACGTTGGCATAGCCGAACAACATGGCGTGACATTTGCCGCCGGTTTGGCATCGGAAGGATTGAAACCCTTCTGCGCCATCTACTCCACCTTTCTGCAGCGTGCCTATGACCAGGTGGTCCATGACGTGGCGATCCAGTCCTTGCCGGTCCGCTTCGCCATGGACCGCGCGGGGCTGGTGGGCGCGGACGGCGCCACTCATGCCGGATCCTTCGACATCGCATATCTGGCCACGCTGCCCAAGTTCGTGATCATGGCACCTTCGGATGAAGCCGAGCTGGTGCACATGGTCGCTACAGCGAGCCGAATCGACGACCGGCCCAGCGCCATCCGTTATCCACGCGGTGAGGGCATCGGCATTTTGTGTCCGGACGAGGGCATTCCGCTGGAGATCGGCAAGGGGCGTATCATCAAAGAAGGAGCCGGCATCGCGATCCTGAATTTCGGGGCTCGCATGAAGGAAGTTCTGCTGGCATCGGAGCGAATGGCCGGCTACGGCCTGTCGCCCACCATCGCCGACGCCCGCTTCGCCAAGCCTCTGGATACCGCGCTGATCCGCCGTCTGGCCGGGGAGCACGAGGTGCTGATCACCATCGAGGAAGGTGCGAGCGGCGGCTTCGGCGCCCATGTGATGCATTACCTGGCACACGAAGGTCTCCTGGACCGCGGCCTCAAAATCCGCCCCATGACGCTTCCAGACGTCTTTCAGGACCATGACACGCCCGAAAAGATGTATGCCCACGCAGGCCTGGATGCGGATGGCATCGTGGCCACGGCGCTGGGCGCGCTGGGGCGTGGGGCAGAAGTCGTACATCTGGCCGGCAAGCTCGCCTGACGTGGGCGTGCAAGCGCCGCAATGATGGCTTGCGATCACTTCGGCACTTGTGGCGGCTGTGCGCTGCAAGACATGGACCTCGCCGAGTACGCCGCGCACAAGCAGCGAGCAGTGGAAGCCGCGCTGGCGAAGGCCCGGGTGAAAGCTGAAGTATTGGCGCCCTTCATCGTGCCGCCCCGGACCCGGCGCCGCGCGGTGTTCAAGATCAAGAACCTGCCGCAGGGCCTGCATATCGGTTTTCACGCCGCGAGGTCCCATACCGTCATCGACATGCACCAGTGCGAGGTGCTCACCCCCGGCCTGTTCGCGCTGGTGGGAGATCTGCGCGCCCGGCTGGAGGTGGAATTCGGGGTGGGCGAGGCGGCCGAGCTGCATGTCACTGAAACCGATACCGGGTTCGACTGCGCCTTCCGCTGGAAGCGCAAGCTGACCCCCAATCTGGTCGCCGAATTGTCCAGGGCCCTGTCCGGCATCGGCATCGCGCGCCTGGTGATGAACGGCGAGACGGTATTCGAGACCGCCATCCCCACCGTGGCGCTGGGCGGGGTTCCGGTGGCGCTTCCGCCCGACGCCTTCCTGCAATCCACCGCGGAAGGCGAGGCGGCCCTTCAGACCCGCGTGGCCGCCATTACCGCCAGGGCGAAAACCGTTGTGGACCTGTTTGCGGGCTGCGGCACCTTTTCCCTGCCGCTGGCGCGGGCCGCCAGGGTCCATGCGGTGGAACAGAGCGTCCCGGCGCTGGCGGCGCTGGCCGCCGCCGCCAGGGCCCCAAAACTCAAGCCCGTCACCACCGAGGCGCGCGACCTCTTCCGCCTGCCGCTGACGGCGCTGGAACTGTCGCGCTTCGACGCGGTGGTTCTGGACCCGCCCCGCGCCGGAGCCCAGGCCCAGGCGAAACTGCTGGCGGCGTCGAAGGTCGGGACCATCGCCTATGTCTCCTGTGGCGCTGCCAGCTTTGCCCGCGACGCCGCCATCCTGGCCGGGGGCGGCTTCACTGTCGGACCGGTCAAGCCGATAGACCAATTCCTCTGGTCGGAGCATATTGAGCTGGTGGCCGGTTTTACCCGTGACCGATGATGAGACGCCTGCTGCCCGCCATTCTCATCGCGCTGATGCCCGCCGTGGCGCTGGCGGCGGATCGCGCGTCCACCGATTATTCCAGATGGGCGGTGGTGATCGTGGCGGGCGACGACCACGCCCATGACGGCGGCCACAGCGAGGTGTTCGACAATGCCCGCAAGAAGCTGGCGGCGGCCTTCGCGCGAATCGGCTTTTCCCCCGCCAACATGATCCAGTTCTCGGTCGACCCCGATGCGGCCTCCCGGAAGTCCAGCATCCGGGGCTTTGCCGACGAGCTGTGGGACCTGTCGGGCCGCGCGCCGGGCGGCTGCCTGATCTATTTCACCTCCCACGGCACGCCCGGCGGCATCGTGGTGGACCAGTCCATCCTGCCGCCCGAGCAGATGCGCACCATCGTGAACAATTCCTGCGGGGCCAAGCCCAGCGTGATCGTGATGAGCGCCTGTTTCTCGGGCCAGTTCGTGCCCGCGCTGGCGGGCGACCACCGCATCGTGATAACCGCGGCACGGTCCGACCGCACCAGCTTCGGCTGCGGCTCGCTGGACCGCTATACCTATTTCGACGACTGCTTCCTTTCCGCCCTGCCCATGGCCGACGGCTTCGCCAGGCTGGGCCGGCTGGCGCAGGAATGTGTGGCGGTTCGCGAACGGCAGACGGGTGCCACCCCGCCGTCGGAGCCCCAGGTCTTCGTGGGAGCGGACGCGGCGGACCTGAGCTTCCCCAGGTCCTGAGCGAAGCCGGACAGGCGGCGGACAAGTCCGGCCTTCCGCAATTTAATTGTTCGCCGGAATTTTCTCTCCCCCCTCCCTTTGTCCAGCGGCGCGCCCGAGAGGGTTTGGCCCCCGCGGGCAGGGGTTTGGGCGCGCGGACAGGGCTTGCGCTGT
>JBEHXB010000173.1:0-5632 GCA_048498895.1 Pseudomonadota bacterium | reverse complement strand
GTCTGGCCCAGGATCTGCTTGCCCGCCGCGCCCGGATTGACGGGAATGACTTTGTAGCCCTTGTTCAGCAGATACATCATCGCGAAATAGGACGGGCGAATCTCATTGGTGCTCGCCCCCACCATGGCGATGGTCCTGACGGACCGCAGGATGGATTTGATCAGGCTGTCGGGATAGTTGGGCATGTGTCAGGTCCAATGGGGCTCACGTTTTTCCAGAAAGGCGCCGATGCCTTCCTCGGCCTCGGCGCCCAGCATGTTCTCGGTCATCACCTTGCTGGCATGGTCGTAAGCCTCGGCCAGTGGCATCTCCATCTGGCGATAGAATGCCTCCTTGCCGGTCTTCAGGGTGCGGCGCGGCTTGGCGGCGATCAGTCCCGCCAGCGCCATTGTTTCAGCCTCCAGCATCTGCGGTGCCGCCAGGCGGTTGACCAGGCCGATGCGCCAGGCCTTTTCCGCATCGATCATCTCACCGGTCAGCAGCATCTCCATCGCCGCCTTGCGCGGCACACTGCGCGACAGTGCCACCATTGGCGTGGAACAGAACAGGCCGATATCGACGCCCGGCGTGGCGAAGCGCGCGGCCGTCGAAGCCACCGCCAGGTCGCAGCTGGCCACAAGCTGGCAGCCGGCGGCGACGGCCGCGCCCTGGACCATGGCGATCACCGGCTTGGGGTTGGTCACGATCGCCTGCATCATCGCGGAGCATCTGGCGAACAGATCCGCATAGGCCGCCGCGCCCCTGTCCGGCCCGGCGCGCAAGGCCTGCAACTGCTTCAGGTCGTGGCCGGCGCAGAACGCCTCGCCCACCGCGGCGATCACGATCACGCGCGTGGCGCCATCCAGTGCGGCGCCCCTGAAGGCGGCTGCCAGGGCGTTGATCAGCTCCGACGACAGGGCATTTCGCTGCGCCGGACGGTTGAGCGCCAGGCGCAGGACGCCGTCATTGCGGGTGGATATGAGTAGCGGGGCGGCGTCGGTCATGGCGCCAATCTAATGCGCTGCCCGGCCTTTGGCATCCCTTGGGCGTTGCATGACTGTCCGGCGCGCTAAAGGAATCGGATAAATGTGCGCGCACCCTTTTCGTCGGGCTTGCTGAGCTCCAGCTGCCGGGGCTCACCGTTGACCACGCCATAATGGTCCTTGCCGTCACGGAAGATGATGGTGCGTCCGGTCGCGGCGATTGCCCTGATCAGGGCCCGCACCTTGGGTGATTTCCACGCGCCGGGACGATCGGACACGCCGTTCATTTCCCTGAAGCTGTTGCTGTAATAGAGCAGCATGCCGCTGCGGTCGGGTCGCAATTCGGCGGGCAGGGGCTTGGCGCCGGTCTGCGAGCCCAGCCAGACACAGACGAACTCCCGGCAGGGCTGAGGACGCGCCTCATATATCCCGCAACCCTTCCCCACCTGGCAATGGGGACACCATTGGTATGCGGGCTTCTGCAGGACCGGGATGTCCAGCAGCTTGCAGCAGAGGGTGCAGGTTCCGCAGTGGTTGGGCTCGGCCATGGCCGCCAGCTTAACCCAACAGGGGCCCGGTGAGGAAAGCCCGTGTTTGAGGGCCCGCGATCATGTATAGGCTTATTAGGTGCGGCGGGGCATGTTCCCCACATCGGGGGGCGTGATGAACGATTTGGGCGCGGTGACGCAGCCGTTTGGCGCCGGTCCCATTCTCAGGGAAAACAGCCCGTCTTCCCAGTCACGCCGCCATATCCAGTTGCGCCAGCAGCTTCTGAATACCTATCCGCAGGCTGCCCATCTCGCGCGGCCCGACCATCGGGGCCTTTACGGGGCGCTTGCCGTCTTGGCGCTGCACTGGACGGTGTGCTGGCTGGTGGCGGGGACCAATGTGCTGACGGTGTTCCTGGCCGCCTTTTTCGCGGGCCAGGTGCTGATCCATTCCGCCGGGGCGCTGCTGCACGAAACCGCCCACCGCCTGGTATTCCGCGGCCGCCGCGCCAAGCTGGCGTTCGACCTGCTGCTGGAGGTGATTCTGATCAGTTTCTCGCTGCAACTCACTTACCAGCACGAGCATGTCTCCCTGCACCATCCGTTCCTGGGCAATTACGAACGCGACTACGAGCATGAGGACAATTGCCGCTACCTGGCGCGCCGCCGGTTCCGTGCCGCCCATCCGGTGCTGGAGAAGCTGATGGTGGCGGGCCAGCTTGTAGTGGCTCTCCTGCCGCTGGGCTTTCTGGTCAGCGACCGCATCTTCCTGCCGGTCTACCGCCGGGCCACGGGGCGGGCGGTGCGCGATACGCAGCGGCGGATGGCGTCCACCCAGGCCTCGTTGGGCGAGCGGACGCTGTTCATGGCCGTGTCCGCCGCGGCGCTGGTCTTCCTGTGGCTGGCTTTCGGCTGGCTGGCGGTACTCTATCAGGTATGGTCGCTGTCGATCTTCCGCGGCAAGGCCGGGGTCACCAACCTGGGCCAGTCGCTGGCCGAGCACCCCGGCGACGACGTGGAAAATCCCACCCGCTCTCAGTATGGCCGGCTGAACTGGATCCTGTTCAACACCGGCTATCACCACGAGCATCACACCTATCCCCAGGTGCCTTGGACCCGGCTGCCGCGGCTGAAGGCGCTGGCCCCGGAAATCTTCAACCAGGAAGAGCCGCGCTCCTATTTCCGCTGCTGGTGGGACCACGTGCGGGCCGATTTCAGCCCCTCGCGCCGCAATGACCTTCAGCGCCGACCCGATCCGGCCCGCTGTACGGGCTAGGGTGGCGGTATTATAATACCGCATCAGGAAAATGCCCGGTTTTTCGACATTTCTGTTGACCGGACCGGCCAGGAACCGTATACGCCGCCGTCCCATCAAGAGAAGCGCGCCATGAAAACCTACTCGGCCAAAGCATCCGAGATCGAAAAGAAGTGGGTGGTGATCGACGCCAGCGGCCTGGTCGTGGGCCGTCTCGCCTCCATCATCGCCATGCGCCTGCGCGGCAAGCACAAGGCCACCTATACCCCCCACATGGACTGCGGCGACAATGTCATCGTCGTCAATGCGGCCAAAGTAGTGCTGACCGGCAAGAAGCTGAAGGACAAGGTGTACTACCACCACACCGGATACATCGGCGGCATCAAGGAACGCACCGCCGGCGCCATCATGGCCGGCAAGCATCCCGAGCGCATCGTCGAAAAGGCGGTTGAGCGCATGATCCCGCGCGGTCCCCTGGGCCGTCGCCAGATGGCCAACCTGCGCGTCTATGCCGGGGCCGAGCACCCGCACGCCGCCCAGTCGCCCGAGACGCTGGACGTGGCCAAGATGAACCCCAAGAACACTCAGTACAAGGCGGCCTGACCATGGCGGAAGAGAGCAAGTTCACCGAACTCAAGTCGACCCTGATAAAGGCGCGCCAGGCCGATTCCCAGGACGCCACCAAGGCTGACAACAAGCGCGATGCGCAGGGCCGCGCCTATGCCACCGGCCGCCGCAAGGAATCGGTTGCGCGCGTCTGGATCAAGCCGGGCACCGGCAAGATCATCGTCAACGACCGCGACGAGACCATCTATTTCGCCCGCCCGGTGCTGCGCATGATCCTGCGCCAGCCGCTGATCGCGACCAACCGCGACGGCCAGTTCGACGTCATCGTTTCGGTGACCGGTGGCGGCCTGTCGGGCCAGGCGGGCGCGGTGCGCCACGGCATCTCGCGCGCCCTGGTTGCCTATGAACCGGCGCTGCGCGCGGCACTGAAGCCGGGCGGCTTCCTTACCCGCGACCCGCGCGCGGTGGAGCGCAAGAAATACGGCCGTCCCAAGGCGCGCCGCAGCTTCCAGTTCTCGAAGCGCTAAACCGCGCTTCATTCACACAGGAAGGCCCGGAGCGATCCGGGCCTTCTTCTTTTCGCGCGCCGCGATCGCGCCTAGCCGCTGTTGCGCAAGCCGGCCGAGATACCGTTGATCGCCATGTGGATGCCCTTGTTGGTGTTGCCGTCGGCATCGCCGGCGCGGCGGCGCGCCATCAGGTTCACCTGCAGATGGTTAAGCGCATCGACATAAGGCAGTCTGCTCTGGATCGACGAGGCCAGGCGCGGATCGCGCTCCAGAAGGCTCGCCTGGCCGGTGATCGCCAGCAGCGCGTCGTGGGCGCGATGCCACTCGGCGGCGATGCGTTCGAACACACTGTCGGCCAGGGCGCGGTCCTCCACCAGTCCGGCATAGCGGCGCGCGATGTCCAGGCTGGACTTGGCCAGCACCATCTCCATGTTCGCCAGCATGGAGCGGAAGAAGGCGGAAGTCCCGTAGAGCGGTTTGAGCGCCGTTACGCCTACCACTGCGGCCGCCGCGCCAAAGCCGTACCAGCCGGGCAGCATCACGCGCGCCTGCGACCAGGAAAAGACCCAGGGAATGGCGCGCAGGTCCTCGATGCGTGGCGAAGTCGTGCGCGAGGCCGGCCGGCTGCCGATCTTGAGGTCCGCGATTTCCAGGAGCGGCGTGGCCTGGCGGAAAAAAGTCTCGAACCCGGCGGTGTCATAGACCAGCGCGCGATAGCTGGCGAACGCCGCCTGGCTCAATTCGGCCAGCAGGGCGGCGCCTTCATGGTCCGCCGCATCGGACTGGGGCGACAACTCCGCCAGCAGCGCCGCGGCCACGATCGTCTCCAGGCTGGCGCGGCCTAGCGTCGGATCGCCATATTTGGACGACACCACCTCGCCCTGTTCGGTGATGCGGATGCCGTGCGCCGAGGCGCCGGCGGGCAGGGCCCGGATGGCCTCGAAACTCGAACCGCCGCCACGGCCTACCGCGCCGCCGCGACCATGGAAAAAGCGCATCCTGACGCCACGCTCGCGCCCCAGCGCCACCAGCCGCGCGATACCCGAGCGGATTTCCCAGTTGGAAGTGACATAGCCGCCGTCCTTGTTGCTGTCGGAATAGCCGATCATCACTTCCTGCAGGCCGCCCTGTTCGGCGAGCATGGCGCGGGCAAGGGGCAGGGCGAAGAATTCGCCCATCACATCGGCGCTGCGGCGCAGGTCGTCGATCGTCTCGAACAGCGGCACGATGCGAAGCTGCGCGCGCTCGCCGGGGACGAACAGGCCAGCCTCCTTCATCAGCACCGCCACCTCCAGAAGGTCGGAGACGCTGCCGGCCTTGGAGATCACATACTGTGCCACCGCACCCTGGCCGAAATCGCGCTTCAGCGCGGCGACATGGTCGGCGATTGCAAGCTCGCGCGCGGTCAGCGCGGAATAGGCGGCATAGGGCGAGCGCAGGGGGCGTGCGTGGGACAATTCCCGTTCCAGCAACGCCGTCCGCTTCTGCTCGGGCAGCGCCAGATATTCGTTTTCCGCGCCGGCGACATTGAGCAGCTCGGCCACCGCGCGCTCATGCACGTCGGAATTCTGGCGCACATCCATCACCGCCAGGTGGAAGCCGAACGCCGCCACGGATTCCCGCAGGTGCAGCAGCCGCCCTTCGCCCAGATCGGCATCGCCGTTTTCGTTCAGCGAGCGCGCGATCACGTCCAGGTCGGCCGCGAATTCCTCCGGCGTGCCATAGCGCGCGGCTTCGAAGCGGGCCGGGCGCGCCGGTCCCTGGCCAAGAAGCGCCTTGCGCGTCGCCGCCAGCCGCGCATAACAGGTGACCAGCGCGCGGCGGTAAGGCTCGTCCATCTGCTGCACCGAC
>JBEHXB010000172.1:0-5656 GCA_048498895.1 Pseudomonadota bacterium | reverse complement strand
TGTCCGCTTGGGACAGGGCCTTTGCCAGGGGCGGCGCGAGGCTGGTTCCGAAGAACAGGGCGGCACCGGCCAGCAGATCGCGGCGATCGGGCATGGTCATTCCCTTCAGTCCCTTTTTCCGGGGTTTTCCAGACCGGTCTAGGTTGGCCCCGGGGAATATGCCAAGTCCACCCTTATCCTGGCCTGCTTCTCCGGTTCGCAGCGCCTGAAGACGCGGAAATTCTATTTCTTTCAGGACTTTAATGGAACTCGCACACGCTTGAATCAGGACAGGAGCATCGCCTGCCGCGCCAGGCGCTGTTCCCGTTCGGCTGCAAAGCGGCGGATGGCGGCGAAAATCGAGTCGGGATCCAGATGGGCCTCGGCAATGACGTCCTTCTCCAGCCCGCCCGTGAGCCATTGATTGTCCCAATCGGAGGTCAGCGAATATTCGTCGGTCAGCGGTCCCAGATTCTTCACCGGCCACACCCGCCGCGTGCCGGTGGAAACCACCATCGCGTCCAGCAATGCCTCCGCCGGCAGCACGGCATTGCGATAATGATCGGGCTGGCGGTCGAACAGATCCTCACTCACCGCCGAGACGATGCGCACATTGATGCCCGACTCCTCGAGCCTGGGAATTATCGAGACCAGGTTGACGGTCGAGGATGCGCCCTGGGCGATCACCGTACCGTGCCGTGCGCCCGGCCCGAAGTCGCGGATCAGATAGAAGCCCCTGGCGGCGGCGTTTGGATCCTTGTCGGCGAAATTGCCGCGGTCGGCGACAGGATTGTCGGGGCGCGCCACCTCGATGATGATGATGCCCACCCTGGGATCGCGCGCGGCGATCTCGGCGGCGGCAAAATAGCCGGGCGCCACATCATTATAGTCCCAGAAGTTCAGGCTGATGGTCTGGCCGCGTGGAAACAGCTTCCACACATGGGTGGCGAAGATGCCGAAATGGGTGCGCCCGTCAGCCGCTGTCTCGGGACCCGAATGGCCTGCCAGGATGTGCAGCACGCCCATGCGGAAGCGGCTGTCCTGGTTCTGCTGGCTCCACACCCGCGCGGGTGTGTACATCAGCGGCGTGAAGGCGCCATAGGTGCCCGACAGCGCCCACAGGCCTGCGAACTTATGCGGATCAATGCTGGCGGACTGGCTAACCAGGCCGATGGCGGTTCCCACATTGCCGGCTTCCTGAATCGCCGCCTTGACGCGCGTGCCCGACGGATTGGTCAGCGGATCGTAATGGCCCCACAGACTGCCGTGCTCGACATTGATGGATTCCGACAGGTCCGCCGCCAGGGTGATGAACCGGTTACCGGTGACATAGTTCATCCACTTGATGATCTCGGAGATGGCGCGGCGCGCGCCCGCCATTTCGCCGGCTTCACGGAACAGGCTTATGGAAATTTCCCTGCTTGCGCCGCTGACGGGATTGACGGCTCTCACCTTTTGCGCCGCGCGCGGCAGGTTGGCGACGGCCAGGCGCTCATCCAGGAAAGGATCTGCGCCATTGTCGATCCGCAAGGCATGACTGTCGGACACGGTATCGCCGATCTGAACCAGCCGGTCGGCGATCCAGTCGCCCAGCCCGTTCTGGCCCAGCACCGACATCACCTTGTCGATATTGGTCTTGAACTGGATCAACCGGTCGCGCTCGCTGGCGGGTACGCCGTCGCGGATGCCGTCAAAGGTGATGCCGTATTTCTTCTCGAAGCTTTCCGCCAGAGCCAGAAAATAGGGCGAGTTCATCTTCTGGCCGTAAGGGTGGCTGGGATAGCTGACGATTTGCTTGACGCCGCCCAGCATGCCGTCCACCGCGGCGGGCCACCAACCCTTGGTGGTTTTGGCGATTACCACCATCGGGCGGCGGTCAGCGGGATCGCAGTCTTCCATGCGGGCCAGCACATCGACGACCTGACCGAAATCATTGCCGTTCGCCACCTCCAGCACATTCCAGCCGTAAGAGCGCCACTGGTCGGCAAGCCGGTAGCCGCCCGCCAGCGCGGCGGGGATCACGCCGCCCAGCAGCACATCATCGATGCCGGCATTATTGTCGGACAGGATCACGCGCAGGCGCTTGCCCACCTGCAGCGCCATCGCCTGGGTTTTCAGTTCCTGGGCGTGGCCTTCGGTCATCGCGAACTCGCCTTCCAGCGCGATGATCTTTGGCGCTTCGATGGAAGCGCCCACCATGTCCCAAAAGGCCGCCTTGCCCGCGGCGGTGGCTACGCCCACGCCAGAGGGGCCGCCATTGACGTCATTGGTGACGTCGATGCTTTCGGCATGGCCCGACAGCGCCTTGATGCCGCGCAGCTTCGCCTGGGCGAACAGGGGATGATCAGCCAGACCGTTGTCGGCCAGGAGGGTCTTCAGCGCGCCGGCGCCGCGCCGGAATCCCAACGCATCGATGGGCAGCATGGCGACATGCGGATCGACGTGATAGCGCGCATCGCCGGTGTTCTGTTCGCGGCGCGCCAGCGCCTGGCCCAGGATCATCCACAGCGCATAGCAGGTGGGCACGCTGTGGCCTGCGGCCATCATGAATTTGTCGCCGAACGGATGCTTGGGGCGGCGATAGTCATAGCGCATGCCGCCCAGCTTCGGCCCGACCAAGTGCGCGGCGACATTGAAGGGCGTATAGGCCAGCGGACCGCCGAAGTGACCGGTCTGGGCATAGTTGCCCAGCAGCACCAGCGTCATGCAGGTCAGGAAGGCCACATCCTCAAGACGGCCGCGGTCTTCAGCGCTCAGTTGCGATGGCATGGCATTCCCCTTCGCGCCTTCACCCACAGGGCGGCGCCTCTTCATATCTGCTGCCTATTACCGGCGTTCAGGCGCCGGGATGCAAGGCAAAAAGGAGGGCGTTACGGCCGCGCTGGAGGCGGGGCGGCAACGAAGGCCGCGACGTCCTTCGCCGCCAGGGTTTCCTCCCCAGGCTTGCCCAGGAAGCCCAAGTCGCGGAACCAGTCGGTGAAGCGCACCGGCCAAGTGCCCATCGCCGTGCCGTCACGCCAACTCAGGCCCATGCCGTGATGGCCGCGGGCATAAATATGCATCTCCACGTTCGGAATCCCGGCCTGCAGCATGGCCGTGAAATACTCTGTTGCCCAGACCGCGTGCACCTTGTCGCCCCAGCCGGCACAGGTGATGAAGGACGGCGGCGCATCCTTTGGGATGGGCGGGGTACCGCCCTTGGTGAAGAGCGAGGGACCGGGATAGATCACTCCGACAAAATCCGGCCGCGACGAGATGCCGGCCAGCGGGTCAGCGGGCGCATCATTCCTGGAGTCGAATTCCGGATACTGAATCGCCGTGGCCATCGCCAGCTCGGCCCCGGCCGAAAAACCCATGACCCCGATCTTGTGCGGATCAATGCGCCAATCGCGGGCGTGGGCGCGCACCAGACGGATGGCCTGCTGGGCGTCATAGACCTCGTCGGTCTTGGGATCATAGCCATCGCGGCGCAGGCGAGAGCGCAGGATGATGGTGTTGATGCCGTAGTTGAAGAAATAGGGCACCGGATCAGCCCCCTCGAGCCCAACCACCAGCGTATTGTGGCCGCCGCCGGGGATCAGGATGATCGCCGCGCCGGTGTTTGCCGCCTGCGGGACCAGGTGCACTTCGATTGACGGATTGTGGATGTTGACAATGCGCGAGACGCGGCCCGGCACGTCGGGGTCCGGTGTGTATTCCTCCGCCTCATGCACGCGGGCCTTGTGCAGGAAGGGCGATCCTGGCGGAAACAGCGGCATGACAATACCACCCGGCAGCAGCGCCTGGGGCTGGTAGGCGCCATTGGTTACCGGTCCAGGCTTTGGCACAAACTGAGGCGCGGGGACCGGCGGCAAGGCCGCGCGATCCTGTGCAACGGCGGCCGCGGATAGACCAGAAAGAATGACGAGCGCGAACGCGCCGGCGCGAATGTTCATGACCCCTCCCCGATTTATGCCGCGACTGTGAGGTGCGCCGCGGCCAAGGTCAACGCGGATCGGAATGGGTGCAAAGCAGCAATTCAGGACGGCCGCCAGCGTCCCCGGCCAAAGCGGTAAAGCGGTGCACCGGCAAGCAGGAAAAGGGTCGAGAAGATCGCGGCCCTCCAGTCCGACACCAGGAACGCCACAAGCAGCAGACAGTTAAGCAGGACGCTCAGCAGTGCCGGCAGCGGATAGAGCGGCATCTTCCAAGGTCGCGGCAGGTCCGGTTCCCTGCGGCGCAGGCGGATCGCGGCCAGTGACAGGGTCAGGAACACCAGCATGATGAAGGGGGCATAAAGATCGAGCAGCACCTCATAGAGCGGACCTTCGATCAGCCCGGCCAGAGCAATGATCGCCGCCATGGCGACGATTGAAAGCGCCAGCGCGGGACGGGGCGCGCCGGAGGGCGATACCGCCGCCAGACCTGGAGGCAAAACGCCCTTGCGCGCCATGGCGAAAGTGCAGCGCACGCATTCCATGATCTGGGTGTTCACCAGGGTGGCAACGCAGATGATGGCCAGAATGGTAACGATGATGCCGCCGCGCCCTCCCAGCACGATGGCGGCGGCGTCCGCCGCGGCCAGCTTGGAGGTTGCCAGAAGTCCCATGGGCAGCACGCTCAGAACCGCGGCATTGACCAGCAGATAGAGCCCGGTGACCAGCGCGATCCCCCAAAATGTGGCGCGCGCGAGGTTGCGCTCGGGAGCCTCGACCTCTTCTGAAAAATAGACCGCCGCCTGCCAGCCGCCATACGCGCCATAAATGGCGCGCATCGCCACCAGCGCCGCGACCCAGGAAAAGGCAGGCGGCGGCGGCGCGGGCCGCGGACCATTGTGCGGAACCAGCAACAATGCCGCCACCAGCAGCACCAGCCCCAGGCCCTTCAGCGCCGTGCCGACATGCTGCGAGGCGCCGCCGCTGCGCGCGCCAATCCAGTTGATCGCGCCGCAGGCCACCACCAGGCCGATCGCGACAACACCCGCGCCAAGCGCCGTGACAAGTCCCAGCCGATGAACATATTCCCCGAATGCGACGGCGATGAAGCCGGTCGAGATGACATTCTGCAGCCAGTCGGCCCAGCCCACCAGGAAACCGGTGGCCGGTCCCACCGCGCGCGTCGCCAGTGAAAACGGACCGCCGTCGAGCGGAATGGCGGCGCCCAGCTCCACGGTAGGCATGGCATCCAGCATCACATAGAGGCCGCCCAGCGCCCAGGCCAACAGCAGCCACCTTGCATCGGGAAATCCGGAGGCGACCACGCCGGGATTGCGCATGATGCCGGAGCCGACCACCCCACCGATTACCACCGCCAGGCCGAAGCCCAGGCCGAAGATTCGCAGCAATCGGCCGCGCGTCTCGGAGCCTTCAGCGGTGCCGGTGTTCACACACGCACTCTGCCCGGCCGCTCGCCCAAGCTCGCGGCGTTCGCCGCTCGAAACGATCCACCGGATCGTTTCGCCCCCGCTTCGCCGGGCCGCGGCTCACCCCCACCACACTTCCCCAGGCGCCAGATGCGCCTTGGCAACGTCGGGATTGATGTCGAAGCCCAGGCCCGGCTTGTCCTCGATATGGAAATAGCCGTCCTTCCAATAGGGCCCTTCATGCGTCACCAGCGTCGGCCACCAGTCGACCCAGTTGGCCAGTTCGTGGATGCGGAAATTGCGCATCGACGCGGCCGCATGCGCCGAAGCCGCGGT
>JBEHXB010000171.1:0-5681 GCA_048498895.1 Pseudomonadota bacterium | reverse complement strand
TTCAGGTCGCGCACCCCCAGTGTGACAAGACCGATCTTCGGCTTCACCGGCTCACGCAATGATATCCGGCAGCAGCCGGTTGTTGATCTCGGTGATCTCGTCCTTCAGCTGAAGCTTGCGCTTCTTCAGCCGCGACAGCGCCAGCACGTCGGGCGTGCCCAAATCCTGCAGCGCCGTTATGGCGGAATCCAGGTCGCGATGTTCCTGCATCAGCTCGGCCAGCTTGGCGCGTGCGGCGACTTCATCGGGCTTTGTCACGCCGGCCATGGTCAACTCTTCTTCTTGCGCCGGCTCTTGGCGATGTCCTCGCCCCAGCGCTTCACGTCGGGCCATTCATAGCCAAAGAAATCAAGTGCCCGCCCCACCATCTGGTCGACCAGATCGCTCAGCGTCTTGGGCGCGGCATAGAAGGACGGCACCGGCGGCATGATGATGGCGCCCATCTCGGCGAGTTGCGCCATGGTGCGCAGGTGCCCCAGATGCAGCGGCGTCTCGCGCACCATCAACACCAGCGGGCGGCGCTCCTTCAGCATCACGTCGGCGGCGCGAGTCAGAAGCGAGGAGGTCACGCCGGTTGCGATCTCGCTCATGCTGCGCACGCTGCACGGCGCCACGATCATGCCCATGGTCCTGAAGCTGCCGCTGGAGATCGGCGCGGCAATGTCGGTAACCGCATAGACATGGTCCGCTCGCGCGGCGACCTGTTTGGGGGTGAGATCCGTCTCATAGCCAATGGTCATTTCCGCCGGCTTGGTCATCACCAGATGGGATTCTATCCCCAGATCGCGGGCCGCTTCCAGAAGGCGGATGCCATAGGCCACCCCCGACGCACCGGACAGCCCGATAATCAGCCGTCCGCCTTTGTTTTTTTCCGGGTTCCCAGGCGCCATGACCCCTTCGTTAGCACTCCTTAAGCCTGGCCAAAAGAGGCCGTTTTGGCAGAGGTTGGAGATGACAGCCTGCCCGGTTGGTGCTTTACTTTTCGTTGCCAGGTGCATCCCGCTGGGGTGTGCCAGTCAATCGACCGCTAACGACGAGGTGCTTGCATGGCGCTGGAAGGGCAAATCCTTCACCTGTCCATTCAAAAAAAGAAAATTGAAGACATCATCGAAGCTGAATTGACCAATCCCGACTGGGATGAGTTGCGCATAGCGGCGCTCAAGAAGCAGAAACTCCGAATCAAGGACGAGCTGGAACGCCTCAGAAGCGTGCATTAGCTCACACAGCCGTCTTTCCCGCCGCAGCTGAAATTGCCGCCGGAACGTTCCATCGCCATGGGCTGGCGGCCAGGGCTGTGCGAATTATCGGCAGCGCGCAGAGCTGTGACGAACAGGGCCGGGCCGGTGTCGCGCAACGGCGCGTGCCGATGCCCGCATTGTTCCGCCGCCGGCACATCCTGCAATCGGGGCTCGTCAGATGTCCCGGGCTCTTTCACGCAGCACGAATTTCTGGATCTTGCCGGTCGATGTTTTGGGCAACTCCGTAAACACCACGGTTTTCGGGATCTTGAATTTGGCCAGCCGCGCGCGGGCGAATGCGATGATTTCCTTCCCTGTCGCGCTGCGGCCCGGGCGAAGCTCGACAAAAGCACAGGGATGCTCGCCCCATTTCGGATCGGGGCGCGCAACAACCGCCACGAGCAGCACAGCGGGGTGTCCGGCGATGGCTTCCTCCACCTCGATGGAGGAAATGTTCTCGCCGCCGCTGATGATGATGTCCTTGCTGCGGTCCTTCAGCTGGATATAGCCGTCCGGATGCATCACACCCAGATCGCCGGAATGAAACCAGCCGCCCCTGAATGCCTCGCGCGTGGCCCTTGGGTTCTTCAGGTAACCGCGCATGACGATATTGCCGCGGAACATCACCTCGCCGACGGTCCTGCCGTCGGCCGGCACAGCCGTCATGGTGGCGGGCTCCATCACGCACAGTTCCTCCAGGGCGACATAGCGCACACCCTGACGCGCCTTCTTCGCCGCGCGGCCGGCGCTTTCCAGACTGTCCCAGTCGCGGTGCCATTCATTGACGACCGCTGGACCATAGACCTCGGTCAGGCCATAGACGTGCACGACATCGAAGCCGGCAGCCGCCATGGCGGCAAGCACTGCCTGCGGCGGCGGGGCGGCGGCGGCCATGAACGTGACCTTGTGGGAATAGGCGCGGCGTTCGTGCCCGGCGGCATTGATCAGTGTCGACATCACGATGGGCGCGCCGCACAGATGGGTGACGCCGTGCTCGGCAATTGCCTCGAAGACCGCGCCGGCCCGCACCCGGCGCAGGCACACATGAGTACCCGCCACCACCGAAAGCGACCAGGGCATGCACCAGCCGTTGCAGTGGAACATGGGCAGCGTCCACAACAGCACGGGATGATTGACCATCGTGCCGGCCAGGACGTTGCCATAGCCCATCAGCGCGGCTCCGCGATGATGGTAGATCACGCCCTTGGGATTACCCGTGGTGCCTGATGTATAGTTCAGGGCGATGGCATCCCACTCGTCGTCCGGCATTTTCCAGGCGAAGTGGGCATCGCCCCCGGCCAGGAAGTCCTCATAGTCGATGCCGCCCAGTCGCGCGCCGTTTTGCGGAAACTCCGGGTCATCGTAATCGATCACCAGCGGCTTCTTCTTCAGCATCGCGAGCGCGTCTGCCACCGTCGCGGAAAATTCCCGGTCGGTGATCAGCAATTTCGCCTCGCCGTGCTTCAGCATGAAGGCGATCGTCGCCGCATCCAGCCTGGTGTTGAGGGCATTCAGCACCGCACCCGCCATGGGTACCCCATAATGGGCTTCCAGCATGGGCGGGGTGTTGGACAGCATCACGGCCACGGTATCGCCCTTGCGGATACCGCGCGCTTTCAGGGCTGAAGCCAGGCGGCGGCTGCGGGTATAGAACTGGGCATAGGTAAAGCGCGTCCTGCCATGGATAATGGCCACATGGTCGGGAAACACCTTGGCGCTGCGTTCCAGGAAAAGCAGGGGCGTCAGCGGCTGATAATTGGCCGCGTTGCGATCAAGGCTCTTTTCATGGGGACCCGTTCCGGATGAAACTGTTTTTTTGGGCCGATCAGGGGGTTTTGTGCCGGGCCTGGCCTTCTTCGCCGGGCGCGCATTAGCCAATTTTTGTCCCAGGGATTTCGATTTTCCCGCCATCGCGCTAACGCTAAAGAAAGCCACAATTGGCGGCAAGGTTCGATGGACGCCGCCGCAACGCCAGAAACCCGGCAGGAGAGCCGATGTCCGCCCTAGATGAGTCCGAAAAGCCGCGCGGCATCCGCGTCGTATATGGCTGGATGATGCGCAACGCCGCCGGGCCTCGCGCCCGCGCCGCGCTGGCGGTCCTGACCTTCGCGGAGGCCAGCGTTTTTCCCATTCCCACCGACATCATGCTGATCCCCATGGTGCTGGCGGACCGGCGCAATGCCTGGTTCCTGGCGGGCTGGTGCACTTTCTGGTCGGTGCTGGGCGGGGCGGCGGGCTATGGCATCGGAGCCTTCCTCTACCACTCGCTGGGACAGTGGCTCATCCACGTCTATCACCTGGGCAGCGATATGCAGGCATTCCAGTCCTGGTATGCCAGCTACGGCGCGGTGGTGATCCTGGTCAAGGGTTTCACGCCCATCCCCTACAAGCTGGTGACCATCGCCTCGGGCTTTGCCCATTACAGCTTCTGGCTGTTCATGCTGATGTCGCTGATTACCCGCGGCGGGCGCTTCTTTTTGCTGGCCGGGCTGCTCTACTGGAAAGGCGACGCGGCGCGCGGCTTCATCGAGAAGCGGCTGGAGGTTTCGCTGCTTGTCTTCCTGCTGGCCGTGGTCGGCGGCGTGGTCGCGGTCAAATATCTCTTCTGACCGTGCGGAGCGGGGCGGTCAGTCCTGCTCCAGCTCCGCCGACAGGCCCGCATCGTCCGGCGCCGGAGCGCCCTGTGACGGCTCTTCGGGCCTGGGCGCCTGTTCGCGCAGCCCGGCGGTTTCGGCGATGGGCCTGAGCGAGGCACCTTTCCTTGCGGCACGCTTGCTGGCGCGCTCCACCCGCGCGCCGGCGCGCGTCACCGCCAGATCCAGCTCCAGTTGCGAGGTCAGGCCCAGCGTCACCGGGTCCACGGCCTTGATGTTCGCCGCGTTCCAGTGCGAGCGCTCGCGGATCTTGGCGATGGTGGCCTTGGTGGTGCCGATCAGCTTGATGATCTCGCTGTCGGTGAATTCGGGATGGTTCTTGATCAGCCAATAGACCGCGTCGGGCTTGTCCTGGCGCTTGGACACCGGCGTATAGCGCGGCGCCCGCTTCAGGCGCACACTGGGCATCTTGTGCTTGGGCGGCGCCATCTTCAGGCGCTTGTTGGGGTCCTTCTCGGCCTCCGCGATCTGTTCGCGGGTCAGCTGGCCGGTCGCCACCGGGTCCTGGCCCTTGATGCCCTTGGCGACATCCTCGTCGGCGATGCCTTTCACCTCCAGCGGATGCAGGCCGCAGAAGTCGGCGATCTGCTCGAAGCTGAGGGCGGTATTGTCCACCAGCCACACGGCGGTGGCCTTGGGCATCAGCGGCTTGGTGTCGGCGGCCATGATCTTCTCCAACGATACTTTTATTCTGCGGGTGGAGGCCCTTTCACCGGCCCCACCCCTCGCAAGGCTAATCCTTTCGAGGAATGGGGCTGTTGTAACCGGGCCCGCGCCGGGGCGCAAAGAAATTCTGGTTCAGAACCACCGGGTAGGGCGCAAATCCCTATAATACCAACAGAATTTTCCCGATATGGCCGCCCTTGGCCATTGCGGCATGGGCGGCGTTGGCCTCGGCAAAGCCAAAGCGCCGGTCGATCACCGGCCGGATGCGGCCGGTCTCCAGCAGCGGCCAGACAATCTCGGCCAGGGCGTTGCGGATAAGGCGTTTCTGTTCGGGGCAGCGGCCGCGCAGGGTGGTGGCGGCCAGGGTCAGCTTCTTGGTCAGGACGGGGGTGAAATCCACCGCCACCTTCGCGCCGTCCTGATAGGCGATGTTGACGATGCGGCCCCATTGCGCGCACGCGGCAATGTTGCGCTGGACATAGCTGCCCCCCACCATGTCCAGGATCACGTCCACGCCGGCGCCGCCGGTCGCGTCTTTCACGGCGGCGACGAAGTCCTGGCTGCGGTAGTTGATCGCCCGCGCCGCGCCCAGCTTTTCGCAGGCCGCGCATTTTTCGTCCGAGCCCGCCGTGGCGAACACCTTGTGGCCCAAGGCGCTGAACGTCTGGATGGCGATGGAGCCGATGCCGCTGGTGCCGCCATGGACCAGCAGGGTCTCGCCGTCCGCCAGCCGCCCCGTGTCGATCACATTGGTCCATGCGGTGAAGCAGGCTTCGGGCAGGCCCGCGGCGTCCACCACATCGATGCCTTTGGGCACCGCCAGCACCGATCCGGCATCGGCCATGGCGACTTCACTGTAGCCGCCGCCCGCAAGAAGCGCGCAGACGGTTTCGCCCATGGCCAGGTGTTCCACGCCCTCGCCCAGGGCCATGATCGTGCCCGACACTTCCAGCCCGGGAATGTCCGGGGCGCCCGGCGGCGGCGGATAGGCTCCGCGCCCCTGCAGCAGGTCGGCGCGGTTGAGGCCTGCCGCCGCTACCCTGATCGCGACCTGGCCCTGGCCGGGACGCGGGCTGGCGTCTTCCTGCATCACCAGCCGGTAGTCCGGGCCGGGATTTTCGAA
>JBEHXB010000170.1:0-5720 GCA_048498895.1 Pseudomonadota bacterium | reverse complement strand
CCCGCCATCGAGACGCCCTCCACCACCGTGCCGGTCAGGGACGTCACCTGTTCCTCCTGGCCGCCCCAGCCGTGATGGGCCCAGGCAGGAGACAATGCGCCCGGGGTGGCGGCGAAAAGCACAGCGGCTGCAAACAAGGCGGGATGAAATCGCGGCATACGAACCTCCCTTACTTGCTGACGTCTTCCTTCTTCTGGCCCCCGCGAGGCGCACGAGGCCTGGCCTCGGCCGCGGGGATGAATTCAAACACCAGCTTGTCCTGCTCGCGGTCCAGCAGCACGCGCACCGTGCCGCCGCCCTTGAGCTTGCCGAACAGGATCTCGTCGGCCAGTGGCTTTTTGATGTTGTCCTGGATCACCCTGGCCAGCGGACGGGCGCCAAAGGCGTCGTCATAGCCCTTCTGGCCCAGCCAACGGGTCGCCTCGGGAGTCAGCTCGAAGGTGACGTCCCGGTCGGCCAACTGGGTTTCCAGTTCCAGCACGAACTTCTCCACCACCCGGTCGATGGTGCCGCGCGACAGCGGCGCGAAGCTGATGACCGCGTCCAGGCGGTTGCGGAACTCGGGCGTGAACAGCTTCTTGATCGCTTCCTCGTCCTCGCCTTCGCGCTTGCCGCGGCCAAAGCCGATGGCCTCCTTGGCGGCGTCGCTGGCACCGGCGTTGGTGGTCATGATGAGCACGACATTGCGGAAGTCGATCTTCTTGCCGTTGTGGTCGGTCAGCTTGCCGTGGTCCATCACCTGCAACAGGATGTTGAACAGGTCCTGGTGGGCCTTTTCGATCTCGTCCAGCAGCAGCACGCAATGCGGATGCTGGTCGACACCGTCGGTCAGAAGACCGCCTTGGTCGAATCCGACATAGCCCGGTGGCGCGCCGATCAGGCGGCTGACGGTGTGACGCTCCATATACTCCGACATGTCGAAGCGCAGGAATTCCACTCCCATGATCGAGGCTAGCTGCTTGGCCACTTCGGTCTTGCCGACGCCGGTCGGACCACTGAACAGATAGGAGCCGATCGGTTTCTCGGGCTGGCGCAGACCCGCGCGCGCCAGCTTGATGGCCGCGGTCAGGGCATGGATCGCCTCGTCCTGGCCGTAGACCACGCGCTTGAGGTCGCTGTCGAGCGACTTCAGGGCCTCGGTATCGGACTTGCTGACCGACTTGGAAGGAATGCGGGCGATCTTGGCGATGATCTCCTCGACGTCCCGCACGCCCAGCACTTTCTTGCGGCGGCTTTCCGGCAACAGCATCTGGCTGGCGCCCAGTTCGTCGATCACGTCGATCGCCTTGTCCGGCAGCTTGCGGTCGTTGATGTATTTGGCCGACAGCTCCACCGCGGCGCGCACGGCATCGGCCGTGTAGCGGATCTTGTGGTAGGATTCGAAATAGCTCTTGATCCCCATCAGGATCTTCACGCTGTCCTCGACGGTGGGCTCGGCCACGTCGATCTTCTGAAAGCGGCGCACCAGGGCGCGGTCCTTCTCGAAATACTGGCGGTATTCCTTGTAGGTGGTCGAGCCGATGCAACGCAGCGTGCCCGCCGCCAGCGCCGGCTTGAGAAGATTGGAGGCATCCATCGCGCCGCCGCTGGTCGCGCCCGCGCCGATCACGGTGTGGATCTCGTCGATGAACAGGATGGCGCCCTTGAGATTCTCAAGTTCCTTTACGACCGTCTTGAGCCGTTCCTCGAAATCGCCGCGATAGCGCGTGCCGGCGATCAGCGAGCCCATGTCCAGGGCATAGATCGTGGCATCTTTCAGAACGTCCGGCACTTCGCCCCGGATGATCTTGCGGGCCAGGCCTTCGGCTATGGCGGTCTTGCCCACGCCGGGATCGCCCACGAACAGGGGATTGTTCTTCTGCCGGCGGCACAGGATCTGGATGGTGCGTTCCACCTCGGGACCGCGGCCGATCAGGGGATCGACCCGGCCCGACTTGGCCTTTTCATTCAGGTTGACGCAATAGGCTTCGAGCGCGTCGGTGCCCTGCTTGGGCGGCTTCTCGCCCTCGTCGTCCTCATCGGTGCCGCGGGCGGGCTTGGGCTGGCTCATGCCCGGCCGCTTGGCGATGCCGTGGCTGATGTAGCTCACGGCATCGAGCCGGTTCATGTTCTGCTCCTGCAGGAAATAGACGGCGTGGCTTTCCCGTTCGGTGAACAGGGCGACCAGCACATTGGCGCCGGTCACCTCGTCGCGGCCTGAATTCTGCACATGCAGCACGGCACGCTGAACCACCCGCTGGAAGCCGGTGGTGGGCTTGGCCTCGTCGCCATCCTCGATCACCAGGGTGGCAAGGTCCTCGTCGACATATTTCTGGACGGAACGGCGCAGCACGTCCATGTCGACATTGCACGCCTTCATCACCTGGCTGGCGTCGCTATCGTCGATCAGGGCAAGAAGAAGATGCTCGAGCGTGGCGTATTCGTGATGCCGTTCACTTGCGAGCTTGATGGCGTGATGCAGTGCCTGTTCCAAACTCCGCGAAAGTGAAGGCATGCGACGCTACTCCTTTTCCATCGTACACTGTAACGGGTGCTGGTGCCGCCTGGCTACCTCGATGACCTGGGCGACCTTGGTCTCGGCGACCTCGTAGGTGAAGACGCCGCAGATACCCACCCCGTGGCGATGTACATGCAGCATCACATCCACCGCATCCTCGCGGTTCTTGCCGAAAATCTTCTCCAGGATGTGAACGACGAACTCCATCGGCGTGTAGTCGTCGTTCAGAAGCAGAACCTTGTACAGGCTCGGCTTCTTCGTCTTTGGGCGCGTTTTTGTGACGATGCCGGTACCGGCATTGCCGCCGTTCCTGCCCTGATCGTCACTTCCGTCGCCGGAATCCTTCATGACCGGTTCCACAATCGTCCTTCAAACCCGGCGAACCGCCGCGCTTGTGACACCATCCTAAACCAGAATGGGTGTCTTTGAAGAGGGCCGGCGCAGGTCCCGCGAGGCGCAGATGTGTGGATGCGTTGCGGCGGTTTCAAGGCGCAGGGAAGCAAAAAGGGCCCAGACCCTGCGGTCCGGACCCTTTGATGCAATAAGATCGCTGTGCAGTGCGATATGTCAGTCGACGCGGGATGTCTGGACAACGTCCAGCCAGGCCTGCATGCGGCCCTTCAGCGGAGCATAGGTCTCCTTGGTGGCCTCGGTGACCATCTCGCTGACCCTGCTCAACTGGCCCACATAGGATTCGAACGCGGACTTGGCGAAATCGGTCTGGAACTCGAACGCCTCGTGGACCGACTTGGAGCCCATCACGGCCTTGGTGGCAGCGATGGCGTCGTCGATCGACTGCCTGGAATAGGAGTAAAGCTCGTTGTTCAGGCTCTCGACCCTCTTGCCCGCGACGGTGGCGGACTTCACGCAGGCTTCAGCGGTTTCCTTTCCGAAGCCCAGCATCGCGTCGTAATTCTTCAGCGCCTTTTCAAGGCCGGCCTTCAGGGCCTCGGCGCCATTTTCCAGTGCAGACTCGGCGGTGGCAGTTGCCTTCTCGCCGGTCGATTTTGCTTTGGTCATGTCATGTCCTTTCATGGTTGAGAGCACGACCGGTCTTCCGGCTGCCTGTTGCAGTGCAACATAACTTATATGGGGGAGCCCACAACGACGTCAAGGGTAATTTGATGCAGCGCACCATGTTTGATCGTTCGGGCGGCGCTGGAGCCGGGAGGGAACTCTCACCCCCGGTTTAGGACAACGTAAAGGCCCGAAACTTATAGTGGAATCGGCCTTTCGGCTTGCGAATGATGTCACAATTTGGTCTTGTCGGGTCATGGGTGCGCCGGATTTCGGAGTGAGCTTGCTGCTGCGGGGAAGGCACGCGCTTGTCCTGGCGCTTGCGGCCCTTTTGTGGCTGCCCCTGCTGGGGCCGTCCCCGGCCCTGGCGGCCCGCAAGCATGCCATTCACCATACATCGCGCCACAAGGTGGCCCGGGTTCCCGTCAGCCCCACCGATCCCGCAAAGGATGCCGCGCTGGTGATCGACGGGGCCACGGGCAAGGTCCTGTATGCCCGCAACCAGACGGCCGAACGTCATCCCGCGTCGTTGACCAAGATGATGACGCTCTACCTGCTGTTCGATGCGCTCAAGCACGGCAAGCTGACAATGGACACGCCCCTGCCCGTCAGCCGCCATGCCTCGATCCAGAAACCGACCAAGCTGAACCTGCGTCCCGGGCAGACAATCACCGTCGACATGGCCATCCGCGCGATCGTGGTGCGTTCGGCCAATGACGTCGCCGCCGTGATCGCCGAGGCTCTTGGCGGCACCGAGTCCCATTTCGCGGTGATGATGACCGAGCGCGCCCGCCAGATGGGCATGAAGGAAACCAATTATCACAACGCTTCGGGCCTTCCCGATCCGCTGCAAATCACCACCGCGGCGGATCTGGCGATCCTGGCCCGGCACCTGGCCTACGATTTTCCCCAATATTTCGGATATTTCTCGCTGCCCGGCTTCACCTACAAGGGCACCTGGTATCCCACGCACGACAACCTGATCGGCAAGTATGACGGCGCCGACGGCATCAAGACCGGCTATACCGGCGCCAGCGGATTCAACCTGGTGTCGTCGGTGGTGCGCGGCAAGACGCATCTGATAGCCGTGGTGATGGGCGGGCGCACCGCCTTGCGCCGCGATGCGGAGATGGAGCGGCTGCTGGACCAGACCTTCGCACAGGTCACCGCCAATCCCACGATGGTCGCCCAGGTCAACGTGCCCTGGCACAAGGGCGAGGCCACCAGCGCCGGGCCGGTACTGGCCAGCCTTGCCCAGCCTTCGCCCGGCAGCCGGTTCCAGAATCTCTCCGGCATCTCCGCCATCGTCCAGGCCGAGGACGAGGATGCCGCCGAAAATGCCCGCGCTCCCGACGAGGTGCCGGTGCCCCGGCCTTCGGCGCCCAGGCCCGCCACCGCCAGCATGGTGGCCGTGGCCAGCGCGATGCCGGCCAGAGCGGCGCAGCCCACCGCGGAGCAGACGGCATCGGTGCCCGCGGTGCGTCCCAGCCCCCGTCCCATCGTTGCGGTCGCAGACGCCCAACCGGCCCGCGTCGCTTCCAGCGTGCCCGTGCCCAAAATTCGCCCCAGCGTGAACAGCAGCCTCAAGGACAGTCTGGGTGAAGGCGACGTGGATGCGCCCGCGCCCCAGCCTGGGAAGAACTGGACCATCCAGATCGGCGCCTATGCCGGCCGCGCGCTGGCCAGCGCCCCGCTCGCGAGCTATGCCGACAAGGCCCGTGACGTCCTGGCACGCGCCAGCCGGATCATCGACCCGGTACAATCCTCGGACGGTCATACCCTGTACCGCGCCCGCTTCGGCCTGTTCGCGGAGCGGGAGGCGCGTGACGTCTGCAGCCGGCTGACCCAGCGTGGGCAGACCTGTTTTGCGGCGGTCCAGGCCCGCTGACACGAAAAGTGACCCATCCATGAGCCCGCGCCTGGTCACCACGGTGGTGGAGCTGCGTGAGGCCCTGGAGCCCTGGCGCGGCGCCCCCATTGCCATGGTGCCCACCATGGGAGCACTGCATGACGGCCACCTGTCGCTGGTGGCGGAAGCGGCCAGCCACGCGCCCCGCACGCTGGTATCGATCTTCGTCAACCCGACCCAGTTCGCGCCGCACGAAGACTTCGCCGCCTATCCGCGCAGTCTGGAATCGGACATGGCCAAGCTGGCCGGCAAGACCGACATCGTCTTCGCGCCGAACGCCGCGGAAATGTATCGCCC
>JBEHXB010000169.1:0-5730 GCA_048498895.1 Pseudomonadota bacterium | reverse complement strand
CGGCCAGTGGCGCAGAAGCGCATCTATCAGCTCAACCCCGAAGGCGTGGATGAAGTGGCCCAATGGGTGGCGCGCATCCGCGCCTTCTGGAATCCGAAGCTGGATGCGCTGGAAGCCGCCTTGAAAGAACATGCGCCATGAGCGGCAAGGGCGAGATCGTTGCCGAAGGCGCGGTGCGCTTCGTGCGTGCCCTGCCCGCGCCGCCCGCGAAGGTCTGGCGCTTCCTGACCGACACCACGGCACTGACGCAATGGTATGGCGAAGGCGCCATCGAACCGCGCGAGGGCGGCGCCGTCTCGCTGATGGGCGGGCATGTCCGCGGCGTCGTCACCGGCTGGCGGCCGCACGAATTTCTCGCGTACACCTGGAATGTCTTCTCGCCCGGCGAAAGCGTTTCCCGCTTTCCCATCTCCTATCTGGAATTCGCGCTGGCGTCCGAGGACGGCGGCACCGGGCTTACCCTGACCCATCGGCCGACCCCCGCCGCGATGCAGCCGCAGACCGCGATGGGCTGGCACACCATGCTGGACCTGATCGAAGCCGGGCTGAACGGCGCGTTTCCGGCGCGGGCCGACATTTTCCCCAGGAACGCCGCGCTCTATGGCGTTGACATCAACAAGCTCGAAAGGTGACGGCAATGGATCGCTTCGGCAAACTGGTCAATCCGCAAACGGTCGTGTTCGAGCGGCTGCTGCCCGGCCCCATCGAACGGGTGTTCGACTTCCTGTGGAACGAGGACAAGCGCAAACTGTGGTTCACCACCGGCGCCATGCCCACCACGCCGGGCGAAAAATTCCAGATGCGCTGGAAGCACAGCGAATATTCCCCCCACAAATCGGTGCCGCCGGAGCGCATGAAGGAGACCGACGAAAAGGGCCACAGCGGCACCTTCACCCTGCTTGCCTATGAGCCGCCGCGCCGGCTGGCCTACACCTTCGGCGAAAGCAAGTTTCCGCCCGGCCAGGCGAGCGAGGTCGAGTTCGTTCTCAAGCCGGAAGGCGACCAGGTCCGTTTGATCCTCACCCACAGCAAGGTCCCCAGCCGCGACTACGCGCTCAGCGTCTCCGGCGGCTGGCACAGCCATCTGGACGTGCTGGAATACCAGCTGCGGGGCGAAACGCCGCCCGGCTTCTGGGACGTCTGGCGCCGTACCGAGGGCGTCTACGAAAAGCGTTACAGCCAGGCCTGATCCGCGCCAGAGCGGTTCCGGAAAAGCGTGAAACGGCTTTCCACCAGGAACCGCGGCAATAAAAAAACCTAGAGCATTTTCGCGATTCAACGAAGCGCGGAAATGCTCTAGGCTCCGCCCGTATTCGGGCGGGGCCAGGATGGCAAGGATTCCGGTCGGCGCGACCATCGCGCACGCTTACCGCTTCGCCTTCGGGCGTTTCGCCGATGTGCTGCGGTCGGTGTGGATCGCGCTGGCGCTGCAACTGACGCTGTCGCTGTTCGCGATCCGCAGCGTCATTACCGTGATGGGCGGCGTGATCGCCCGCGACCCATCGGTGGTGTCACATCTCTGGCCGTTCCTGGTTCTTTATCCGCTGATCCTCATCCTGTTCCTGGCCCAGGTCGCTGCCGTCACCGATCTGGCGCTGGGGCGCGGGCCGGAGGGCTGGTTTCACATGCGCATCGGCAAGCCGGTATGGCGGCTGGTCGGCGCCTTCGTGCTGGCCGCCGTCGCCGTGGCGGTGGCCTTCATCGCGCTGCTGCTGGCCCTGATGCTCGCAGGTTTCCTCATCCGCCTGGCGGGCCTGCCCCGCATCGCCACCGGCCTGATCGGCGCGGCGCTTTTTGTCATCGGCTATTGCGGCCTGATCTTCGTGAGCTTTCGCCTGTTCTTTCTCCTCGTGCCCACGGTGATGACACAGCAGCGGCTCAGCCTGGCGCCGGCCTGGCGGCTGACCAGAGGCAATTTCTGGCGCATCGTCGTCGTCGTGCTGGCGATCCTGCTGCCGGTTGTCGCGATCGAATATGCGATCATGTTCGGGGTCGGCGGCCTGCCGCCCAGCCTGCCCCACGCCAATTCGCCCGAGGCCGCCGCCGCGTTCGAGCGTGTGCGCCTGGCATGGCAGATCGATTTCCTGTCGCTGCTGCTGCGCAACTGGTTCCTCACCCTGCCGGCGCTGGGCCTGATCCACATCGTCTTTCTTGGCGTGGGCTGCTCGGCATCCGTTTTCGCCTGGCGCGCATTGACCGACGGGGAGACCCAGCCCGATCCGCAGGCGCAGCAAGCCATTCCGGGCTGACGCGGCATCCGGTCAGGGCTTTGCCGGTTCCTTGGGCGCGTCGTGCGGCGCATCCGGCGTGGCCGCATCGGGTTTCGCCGCATCCGGTTTCGGTGCTTCGGATTTCGGCGCGTCGGGCGCCTTCTGCGGCGCGGCGGCTTCCTCCGCGGCGCCGACATGCTCCAGGATGGTCTGCATCGCGTCACTGCGCGCGCTCGCCTCGCCGCCGCAGCGCATGAAGTCGGCCTTGATCACATCGCCCCTCAGGTTCGGCCCTTCCGCGATCAGCCGCTTCTCCAGATCGGCGTCCGAGACCTGGCCGCTGAGCTTGCCGTACCAGTAGAACGCCATCATCCGCGCGCCGGTCTGCATCGCGCTCTCGCCTTCGGTCCCTGCGCTCAGGCCCATGAAGATCATGAAACAGTGCACGTCCTTGCCGATCTGGTCCTGGGGCGCCACTGGGGGCGGCCCCGCCTGGGACGGCGCGACTTGGGTCGGCGCCACTGGAGATGGCGCGGCGGTCGAGGCCGGCGGCGCGTCCTGGGCGGCGGCGGGCAGGATGAAAAGACCCAGTCCCGCCATGATGGCGGCAACGGCAGACTTCATTGGCAAGACCTTTCACGTCAGTGTTGAGCTGGAAAATCCCCGGCGACCGATTGCCAGATCGCCAGCGCCGCCAGCGCGGCGGTGTCGGCGCGCAGGATACGCGGCCCCAGCGTCACCGGCACGACGAAATCGCATGCGCGCAGCGCCGCGCGCTCCGCCGGATCGAAGCCGCCTTCCGGCCCGGTGAAAATCCCGGCGGGGCCCGCCTGCCCTTTTGCCGCCTCGGCCAGCGGCTGCGCGTCGCCGCCCTCGTCACAGAAATAAAGCCGCCGCGCCTTCGGCCACTGCGCCAGCAGGCGATCGAAGGACACGGCTTCGCGCACCTCCGGCACGCTCAGCCGCCCGGACTGCTCGGCCGCCTCCACCGCATTGGCCCGCATGCGCTCGGCGTTGATGCGGGTTACGATGGTGCGGCGGGTGAAGACCGGCACGAGGGCGCGCACCCCCAGTTCCGCCGCCTTCTGCACCAGATAGTCCGCCGGCGTCTTCTTGATCGGGGCAAAAGCCAGCCACAGGTCGGGAACTTCCTTCTGTTCACCGGTCCGCGACAGGCAGCGCAACGTGATGTCGCGTTTCCTGGCCTCGGCGATCTCCGCCAGCCATTCCCCGTCGCGGCCGTTGAACAGCATCACACGATCGCCCGCTTTGGCCCGCATCACATGCAGAAGGTAATGCGCCTGCCCCTCGTCCGGCGCCACGGCGGCGCCGGCCGACAGGGGCGCGGCGACATGGAGACGGACCTTGCCGCCCGCTTCTTTCAGGTCCTCAGCCATGCCACACTGTTGTCGCGGTTTCGAAGTTCACGTCCTAGCGATATCACGCCCCGGGCGAACATCGAAACCAGAGCGACACCGGATTCAACACACGTCATGACTCGAAATACGCAAGCCGCCTCCAACGCGACCCCGGCCGACGCCGTTCCCGCCAATCTTGTGGACCATCTGCCGGCCCGCCTGAAACCGTATGCGCGGCTGGCCCGGCTGGATCGGCCCATCGGCACATGGCTGCTGTTCTGGCCCTGCGTGTTCGGGCTGATCCTGGGCGCGGCGGCGGACGAGCGCCGCTTCCTGGACTGGCGCGACGCCTGGTACGTGATCCTGTTCGCTGTCGGCGCGCTGGTGATGCGCGGCGCCGGCTGCACCTTCAACGACATCATCGACCGCGACTTCGACGCCCAGGTGGCCCGCACCCGCGGACGGCCCATCCCTTCCGGCACGGTCAGCGTGAAGCAGGCGGCCGCATTCCTGGTGGCGCAGTGCCTGGCCGGACTTGCCATCCTCTTGCAGTTCAACTGGTTCGCGGTGGCGCTGGGCGCGGCCTCGCTGCTGCTGGTCGCGGCCTATCCCTTCATGAAGCGCATCACCTGGTGGCCCCAGGCCTGGCTGGGCCTGACCTTCAACTGGGGTGCGATCCTGGGCTTCGCCGCCCAGACCGGCCGCATCGATCTTGGGGACGCGATGCTTTATGCCGGGCTGTTTTTCTGGACCCTGGGCTACGACACCATCTATGCCCACCAGGACAAGGAAGACGACGCGCTGATCGGCGTGAAATCCACCGCGCGCCTCCTGGGCGTCAATTCGCGCGCCTGGATCCTGCGCTTTTACGCCGTGTCCTTCACCCTGATCCTGGCCGCCGGCTTCACCGAGCATGTCGGCTGGCCGTTCGCACCGCTGATGCTGCTGGCCGGCGCGCACATGCTCTGGCAGGTGCGGCGGCTGGACGTGGACGATCCCGCCAACTGCCTGACCCTGTTCCGCGCCAACCGCGAAACCGGCGCGCTGGTCGCGCTGGCGCTGGCCTGTGCGTCGTGGTTTGGGTGATCCGCGCCACTATCATGGCCCGCCCCGCAGTCATCCCGGAAACGCGCGTCAGCGCGTTATCCGGGACCCATTTCACCGCGAACGCCTGGATCCGGATCATGGATCCCGGGTCTGCGGCGCATCATTGCATGCTGCGCCGAGCCCGGGATGACAGGTTTTGTTGCGGCGAACTGCTCCCTCGCCCTTCGACAGGTTCACGCTTCAGAACCTTATCTTCCCCGTCAGCATCTGCCAGAACATCACGCCATCGCCCATCAGGCTGTAGAGCGGATGGCGGAAGGTGGCGGGGCGGTTCTTCTCCACCACGAAATGCGCGATCCAGGCAAAGCCATAGCCGCACACCAGCGCCGCCACGAGCCACACCGGATCGCCGGTGAAGACCAGCACCGTCAGGCAGGCCAGCGCCAGGCCGGTCCCCACGAAATGCAGCCGCCGCGTGCCTCGTGCGGCATGCTCGGAAAGATAGAACGGATAGAATTCCGCGAAACTGCCGAAGCGCCGGTTCATCTGCCGCCTCCCGATCGCCGAGTGTGCGCCCTGCCCGCCGGGCCTGCCAAGCCTGCCGCCTTGCCAAGGACCGGGTGAAGCCCCACCCTGCCCCCATGCAGTTCACCATCATGTCCTGGGATCGGCTGGCGCTGTTCGTCACGGCCGAGCTGGTCTTTTCGCTGACCCCCGGCCCCACGGTAATGATGATCTCGGCCTATGGCTTTCGCGGCGGCTTCCGCGACGCGCTGGCGGCGATCTGCGGCACCCAGACCGGCAACACCATCTGGTATGTCGCCTCGGTCGCCGGGCTGGGGGCGCTGGTCACCGCCTTTCCGCTGGCCTTCACCGCCATCCGCCTTCTGGGCGCGGGCTACCTGATCTGGCTGGGCGCCAGCGAACTCTGGGCCAGCTTTCATCCGCACGCCGAAGCTGCGGGCCCCCGGCTGACCCGCGCGCCGTATGTCCAGGCGCTGCTGACCCAGCTCGGCAATCCCAAGGCGCTGCTGTTCTTCGGCGCGCTGCTTCCCCAGTTCATCGACACCGCCCGCCCGCTGATACCGCAATATGTCCTGATGTTCGTGATCACC
>JBEHXB010000168.1:0-5734 GCA_048498895.1 Pseudomonadota bacterium | reverse complement strand
CAGTCCGGTGAAGTTGCGGTCCAGCACGAAGTTCACCACGCCGGTTACCGCGTCGGAGCCATAGACAGCCGAGGCACCGCCTGTCACCACATCAACCCGCTGCACCAGCATCTGCGGCAGCGAGTCGATATCGACCGTGCCGTCGGCGTTTGAGGGCGGCGCGCGATGGCCGTCGAACAGGATCAGGGTGCGCTGAGAGCCGAAATGGCGCAGGTCCAGGATGTTGCTGGCGGCGTTCTTGGTACCGTCGCCGGCCTTGCCGATGGTCTGCGAGCCGAAGAAGACCGGCAGCTTGTTCAGGCCGTCGGGAATGTTGGTGGGGGACGTCGCGGCGAGCTGTTCGGTCGAAACGATGGTGACCGGTGTCGGCGAATTGGCGGTATCGGAAATCACGCGCGAACCGGTAACGACGACACTTTCAACGCCGGAGCCGGACTGCGCCAGCGCAGCCGAACCGCACAGCGCCGAGACCGCGGCGCCGCATGCCAGAATGTTCCTGCATTTCATGATTTTCCCCTTCCCTGTCGAATTTTTTTGTTCGATGTCTGAAAATGCGCTGTGTGCCTCGGGATACAAAAACCGTCGTGCGGCACTGACAGGTCAATGCCGACCTTCCACCGCGCGATCGATGACCGTGGGCTTGAATCGAGAATGCCGCGTTTGGCAGCACTCTTTGCACGCCGTGAGATTATTCCCTGAGCGTTTCGGTCCTTTCTTTGAGGGCCTTGTGACGCATTCGTTCTATCGCGCGTCCTGAAACGCGTCTAATTCGAATTTCCTATCAACTCATGCAGATTTTCGAGAACGAGCCGGCATCAATCCGTATACGGACATATCAGCGCCGCGCCGCCGGATCGAACAGCGTGCGGCACAGCGCCAGGAACGGCGCCAGCGCGGGATTGCGGTTCTCGGGCCGCCAGGCCATGAACATTTCCAGTGGGTCCGGCGGATCGATCTTCACCGGTTTGAACACCACATTGGGGACGGCCAGCATCGCCAGCGAATCAGGTACCAGTGCGGCGCCCAGCCCGGCCGACACCAGCGACAGAATGGTGTGGTTCTGGTCCAGATGATGGACGTATTTCGGATTGACCTCGGCCTTCTCGAACATGGCGGTGATGATGCGGAAGCTGTATCCGGCGCCGTCGGCCGAATACATGATGAAGGGCTTGCGGTCGAAGTCGCGCAAAGTCAGCCGCGCCTTGTCGGCGCGCGGATCGCGGGCATGGATGGCGGCGATGAATCGTTCGCGTCTGAGCGGCATGATGCCGAAGGTTGTGCGGTCGACGGGTGGGCGCAACACGGCGACGTCCAACATGTCCGCCAGAAGCGCGTCTTTCTGCACCAGGCTGTAGCTTTCCTTGAGCAGGATTTTCACGTCGGGCAGGATGATCGCCGCCCTGCCCAGGATCAGCGGCAGATCGACAAAGGCGGCGGTCGCGGTGAAGCCCAGCCTGAGTACGCCCGCCTCGCCCCGCCAGGTGCGGCGCGCCAAATTGGTGGCATTCTCGATCTGCACCAGGATGCGTTTGGCCTCGGGCAAGAAGATGCGGCCCGCCATGGTCAGGGTGACGCGGCGATTGGCACGCTCGAAGAGTCTGACGCCCAGTACCCGTTCGAGCGCGTCTATCTGACGGCTCAGGGTCGGTTGAGTCATGTTCAGCCGGGCTGCGGCGCGTCCGAAATGCACCTCCTCAGCCGCGGCCACAAAGCAGTTCAACTCGGCGATATTGAACATCGTGATCGGGAAAATCCGCCCTCTGATCCCGTGTATCGGGTGTGGCGCCAACTTAGCAGAAATTGAATCCCAGCCAACAATTTGCGGTCATGCGGCACGGCCGCGACCCCCTCGAAGTGAATTCTGAAAGGCATCGCACGGATCATGTTTGATGTGGTTGATCCTGCCGCTTGTGCCGCAAGACGGATGGCTCTGGTCCGGGGTGGAAAGCAGGCATCCCTCGGGCGATCCGCCGAAGCGGAACAGACGGCGTGGAACCAAATTATGAGAGGAATCTTCTAGGGGGGGAGGACCTTCAATGCCAGCCCCGCTCCGCAGCGTTCAATCGCGTTCGGCTTCATCGCCGCCCTTTCCCAGGCTCTCCCTGTTCGGACGCATGGCGAATGCGGTCTCCCACCTTGCCGGAAAGCCGGTAACCTTCATTCTTTGCTGCGCAATCGTCGTCGGATGGGCTGTCAGTGGGCCGCTGTTTCATTATTCGGACACCTGGCAGCTGGTGATCAACACCGGCACGACGATCATCACCTTCCTGATGGTTTTCCTGATCCAGAATACCCAAAACCGGGAAGGGGCCGCCCTGCAGGCCAAACTGGACGAATTGATCCGGGCGACCCAGCAGGCTCACAATACGCTCGTGGCACTCGAAAGGCGCCCCGAGGAAGAGGTCGAAGAAATCCGGGAAGAGATCGTGAAGGAAACCCTGCATTTTCCAGGAGGGCAGGACATAGCCTCTTAGGTCATCCCCAGGGATCGCGACGCTCTGCCTTACAACAAGCCGCCCGCCGGACAGCAACCTGGCCGGCAAGGCCGCTTCCAACGCCACATCAGATCCAGAAGTCGCTTGCGGCCAGCGACCCCGTGAAGTGCGCCAGGTCGATGACCGTGTGCGAGCCGAAGGATGACAGATCTATGGAGGTGGTCGTCCCGGAAACGGAGATGTGGCTGGCGAGCTGGGAGAATTGAGTAAGCCCCGCAAATGAATCCAGCTCTATATGATCTGCCTGCGCATGACTGAAGTCCGTGATGGTGACATGGCCCGAAGCGGGCGAGAAGACGAATTGGTCGGCGCCCGTTCCCCCCGTCAACTGGTCGGAGCCGGCACCACTTACCAGCCGGTCATTGCCGCCGCCGCCGCTCAGGGTGTCCGCCTGCCCGCTTCCGATCAGCAGGTCGTTGCCCTCGGTACCGATCACCGTGTTTGTACCCGCTGCGATGGCGTGGGAGGTACCGCCCGGTGTTCCGCCATTGTTGGGCTGCTGGGCCAGGATGGCGTTGTACCAGATTTGCGCGAGCTTGGCGTAGCCGTCCGCCGTGGGATGTGCGGCGTCGGAAATGTCGCTCAGGGTCATGGCCGACATGTCGACGAGGCTGACATTGTTGCCGGCCGCAATCGCCTGCGAGACAGCGGTTGCGATTGCGGAATTGACCGTCGCCACCATCGGCGCATCCCCGCCCTGATCTTCCTTGGCCGGATTGATGGGCATCAGGGTGGCGACATAGACATGGGTTGAGGGACTCATTTCGCGAACCGTCTCAATCATGTCGGCGATCGATTGGGCGACATGCTGCGCCGGTTGGACCTCCTGGAAGATGTCGTTGGTTCCGGCCATGAGAAGAATGGCGTCGGGATGATTGGCCGCCAGCAGGCCCGGCAGCAGGGCGCTGATCTGGTCCGACCGGTAGTTGGGATAGCCTGCGTGATTCTGGTCCGCCAGGTACACATCGCCGGAAACGTTTGGTCCAACCATGTCGATCAGCATGGAATTGGCCGCGAAATTCCACCACAAGGGGCCGCGATATCCGTCTTCGGTATTGGTCTGGCCTTGCTGGTAATCGAGGTTGGTCCAGCCATAGGTGATCGAATCGCCCAGCGGCATCACCTGCAGCGCATGGGCCCATGTTCCGTTGCCCAGATTGACCACGACACCCTGTGTGCCGCCGGCAAAACTGAGCGTATTCGGCGCCACAGCTGCGGGATCGCCGCCGGACACACTGATTGTCAGGTCCGCGGTCGGTGGGGCTGAGGTTGTGACGTTCGTGAAGACGGCGTTGTAGTGGCCCGCTGTGGCCGCATAGTCGCCGGGCGACGCGCCCGGGTTGATCTGCGCGCCCCAGATCTGGAAGGTGCCGTTTCCCGATTGTGAGCCGTCATGCATGATGGCGACATTGGCGTACTGGCTCCCGGTGCCGTTGAAGGTGAAACTGAACCGTTGCCATGTGCCTGTCGCCACACCGGCCTGGCTGTGGCTTGCTGAGCCGTCATAATAGTTCAGGTCGAAGTGGCCATCTCCGCTGACCAGCTTGACCCAGGCGCTGAAGGTATTTTGGCCTTTGACCGGCGTGACGTAATAAAGACCCTTGTTCACGCCGTTCAGAACGATCTGGTCCGCGGTGCTGGCGCCGCCCTGCGGCCCGGCGGCCACATTGGCGGTCAAGGATGGCGCCGCGCCTGAATAGGCGAACCGGACCCAGCTGGGGTCGTTGAACGCCTCCGACTGCAGAATGAGGTTCTGGCCCGTCATGACAGAGGTGGTCTGGGTGTGGGTCGCGCCATCCGACAAGGTATAGTGGAACGTGTCGGTAAGGGTCTGTCCCGGCGCCAGCGCATTCACATTGGCCTGGCCCGTCGCCAGGCTGTAACTGTATTGGCCGTTCGCGCCCAATGTCAGCGTGCCATAGGTGCCGGCGACCGTCGCACCAACGCCCGCCGCCTGGCCGTTGACGGCACTGACTGACAGGGGCGCGCCGCTGGGCGCGCTGTCATTGGCAAGGACATTTCCATTCGCCTGCGTCGGTCCCAAGATCGATACGGCCGCATGGTCACCCACCGCGACGGGGGGCGCGTCCGCGGATGCCGCAGGGCCATGAACGGCAATGGTGAGATCGGAGCCAATCACCAGATCGGTCGTCACCGGCGTCGTAACCGTCAGCGGCGTGCCTGTGGTGGCGACGTAATCGTTCGGCGTCGCGCCCGGATTGAGCTGCGCACCCCATATCTGGAATGTGCCGTTACCAGACTGGGTACCGTCATGCATGATGGCGACGTTGGCGTACTGGTTGCCGGTGCCGTTGAACGTAAAGCTGAAACGCTGCCAGGAACCGGTCGCGACACCGGCCTGGCTGTGGCTGCCATCGCCGTCATAATAGTTCAGGTCGAAGTGCCCGTCGCCGCTGACCAGCTTGACCCAGACGCTGAAGGTGTACTGGCCGGAAACCGGCGTCACATAATAGACGCCCCGGTTGATTCCGTTCAGGACGATCTGGTCGGCGGTGCCGGCGCCGCCCTGCGGCCCGGCGGCCACATTGGCGGTAATGACCGGCGCGGAGCCCGAATCGGCGAACCGCACCCACGCCGCACTGTCGAACGCTTCCGATTGCGAAATCAGGTTCTGGTTTGTGACGTTGGTCGTGGTCGTGTGGCTGTAGCCATCCGAGATCGTGTAATGGAACACATCGTTGACGGTCTGCCCCGGCGCCAGCGCCTGGACATTGGCCTGATTGGCGGCCAGGACATAGGAATATTGGCCGTTGGCGCCCAGCACGAGCGATCCATAGGTCCCCGCGATGGTGGCGCCGACACCGGCCGCCGCGCCGTTGACGCTGGCCACGGTCAGCGAATTGTTTTCGGGATCGCTGTCGTTTGCCAGGACATTTCCCGCCGCCTGGGTCGTCGCATTGACGGTGACTGAAGCGCTGTCGGCCACCGCAACCGGAGGCGCGTTTGTGCCGCCGCCGGAGGATGCTGGACCATGAACGCTGACGGTCAGGTCGGCGACTACCGGGGGCGGATCGACGGTCGTGGTGGTGGTCACACTGCCCGGCGCACCCAAGGTCGGAACGTAATCATCAGCCACCGCGCCGGGATTGAGCTGGGCCCCCCATAACTGGAAGGTGCCCGCGGCCGACTGGTTGCCCGTGTGGATCAGCGCCACATTGGCATCGGGGTTGCCGGTGCCGTTGAACGTCCAGCTGAAGCGCTGCCATGTCCCGGTGGCG
>JBEHXB010000167.1:0-5746 GCA_048498895.1 Pseudomonadota bacterium | reverse complement strand
GTCGCGCACCGCCAAGCTGCACCCCGGCGATCAGGTGGTCAGTTCCGGTGATGGCGGGCTGTTGCCTTACGGTCTTCCCATCGGAACTGTCGTGGCGGGGGATGGCGGAGCCTGGCGCGTGGCGCTTCTTGCCGATGCGGCCTCCAGCCAGGATGTCGAGATCCTCAATTATTCGGTGCCGCCCGAGAAGCTGCCGCCCGAAGCCGAACTGCCCGCCGACGCCGCCGGTCTGCGACCGCTGGTGCCGCCCCCCGAACAGACGCAGCTGCCGCCCAGCCCCCAGACGGGCGCCGTGCCCGGGAAATCGCCGGCACAACAATCGCCGGCACAACAATCGGCCACAATGCCGCCGGCAGCAAAGCCGCCCGCGGCACAGACACCCCAAGTGCCGGCGCATGCGGATGCCGCGAGCCCGCAACTCGCCGGCGCCCCGCCGGCCTCTCCGGCGCCCAAACTCGCCTTGCGCCAACCCCCGCCAGCGCCGCCTGACGGCGGGACGGAGTGACCGCCATGGCTCTGGACCGGGGCGCAGGCCATGGCACCGCGGCACGGATGGTCTCCGCGCTGGTGCCTTTGCTGTGCGGCCTCGTCTTTGCCTTTGTCGCCAACATTCCCATCTCGGTGACGGCCGGACAGGTTCCCCCGCCGCTCCTGGCGCTGGTGCCGGTCTATTTCTGGTGCCTTGTGCGCCCCGATCTGATGACGCCGGCGGCCGCCTTCGCCATCGGCCTGATGGAAGATGTACTGTCGGGCGGTCCGCCCGGGGTGTGGACGCTGTCCTTCGTGCTGACCTATGTGCTGGTGTCGCGCCAGCGCGACAGCTTCGCCAGCCTGTCGGGTCTGGCCGCGGTGCTGGGCTTTGCCAGCGCGGCCGCTTTCTGCTGCGCGACCGCATGGACGATTATCGCAATATTGGACTGGCGTCTGCCGCCGGTGTCGCCCATCGTGGGTGAACTGATCATGACGGTGCTGTTCTATGCGCCGGTCGCCCTTCTGGTCGGTTGGCTGCATCACCGCCTGGTCGGTGCCTTGCGGAGCGACATCTGATGCCGCTGTTCGACAAGAAGGACAAGAGCCGCTACGCCACATTCACCCGCCGAACCATCGGCATGGGGGGAGGGATGGCCACGGTCTTTGCTGTCCTGGCGGGCCGCCTATACCAGCTGCAGATCCGCGACGGCGACCAGTACATGGTCGAGGCCGAAGACAACCGCATCTCGGAGCGCCTGATCGTGCCGCCGCGCGGGCGCATCATCGATCGTTTCGGCACCGAGCTGGCCAACAACCGCCGCAACTACCGCGTCCTGCTGGTGTCCGAACAGGCGACCGAGGGTGTCAGGAAGGCCCTGGACAATATGGGCAGGCTGATTGTGCTCAGCGAGCAGCAGAGAAAGAAGGTCCTGCACGACATCGCCGCGAACAAGAAGTTCGTGCCGGTCCCGGTGGCCGAAAACCTCAGCTGGGAAGAGTTCTCCCGCATCAACCTGCACCTTCCCTATCTGCCCGGCATCCAGCCCGACGTGGGTGAAACCCGCGATTATCCCTTCGGGCCGGGGATGGTGCACATCCTGGGTTATGTCGCCGCCGTCTCGCCCGAGGAATTGAAGAATGACGACGACCCGTTGCTGTCCTCGCCGGGCTATCGCATCGGCAAGCGCGGCATAGAGCGCGAGTATGAGGCCGAAGTGCGCGGCAGCGCCGGCGCCTCCCGCGTCGAAGTCAACGCCTATGGCCGCATCATCCGCGAGCTGGGCAAGAATCCGGGCACGCCCGGCCAGGACGTGTGGCTGACCATCGACCACCAGGTGCAGCAGGTGGCCAGCGAGAAGCTGGCGGCCGAGAGCGCCGCCTGCGTGGTGATGGATGTGTACAATGGCGACGTGATCGCGCTGGCGTCGACGCCGGGCTTCGATCCCAACCTGTTCAATATCGGCCTGTCGGGTGACCAGTGGCGCGAGCTGACCACCAACGACCACAAGCCCCTGCTCAACAAGGTGATGGGTGGAACCTATCCGCCCGGCTCGACCTTCAAGCCCGCTGTGGCCCTGGCGGCGATCGAGGCGGGCATCGCCACCCCGGACTATCATGTCCACTGCAACGGCGTCTTCGTCTTTGGCGGCCACGAATTCCATTGCTGGCGCAAGGGGGGGCACGGCTCGCTGGACGTGGAGGGCGCGCTCCAGCACAGCTGCGATGTTTTCTTCTACGAGACGGCGCGGCGCGTGGGCATCGACCGGATCGAAGCGGCGGCCCGCAAACTGGGCCTGGGCACGGCCACCGGCATCGAGCTGCCGGGCGAGCGCAGCGGTCTGGTTCCCAGCCGCGCATGGAAGCAGAAGACCTATCACCAGTCCTGGCAGCAGGGCGACACCCTTAGTGTCGGCATCGGCCAGGGTTACGTCACCGCCACGCCGCTGCAGCTTTGCCAGCAGACCGCGCGTATTGCGTCCGGCCGTGCCGTAACGCCGCGGCTGGTGCACAGCGTGGGCGGCAAGGTGGTCCACCGGCCCGAGGCGCCCAAACTGGATTTCAGCGACGAGGCGCTGGCCACGGTGCGCAGCGGCATGAACAAGGTCATGAACGATCCGGGCGGCACCGCCTATACCTGGCGCATCGCCCAGCCGGGCATGGAGATGGCGGGCAAGACCGGCACCGCGCAGGTGCGCACCTACAGCCGCGAGGAACATGCCCGTGGTGTGACCAAGGATGCGCATCTGGACTGGAAGCTGCGCGACCACGGCCTGTTCATCGGTTTCGCGCCGGTGGAAAACCCGCGCTATGCCATCGTCAGCGTGGTCGAGCATGGCGCCGTCGGCCATCCCCAGGTCGTGGCGGCGCATGACATCATGCTGTTCTGCCTGCAGCGCGATCCGGCACAGCGGACCCCGGCCTGGCCGGTGACCTCGGCCGCCGCGGCGCCGTCCGACGTGCCGGGGCGCGCAAACGCGATCATTCCCGCATCCTTCAAGGAAGGCGGCTGATGGCGCTTCGTCCCTATGCCGCCGCCAAGCGCACCCTCACCGTCACCGACAAGCTGTTGGAGATCAATTGGGGGCTGGTGCTGCTGATCGTGCTGATCGCCGTCGCCGGCATCTCCATGCTCTACTCGGTGGCGGGCGGGCATTTCCAGCCCTGGGCGCTGCGCCAGATCGGCCATTTCACCCTGGGCTTGATCGTGATGCTGCTGGCGGCGACCATCGACATCCGCATGTGGATGAGCCTGGCCTATCCCGCCTATGCCGTGGCGCTCCTGCTGCTGGTGGCGGTCGACATCGTGGGCCATGTCGGTCTTGGCGCCCAGCGCTGGATCAGCCTGGGCCCGCTGGACCTGCAGCCGTCCGAGCTGATGAAGATCAGCCTGGTGCTGGCGCTGTCGCGTTACCTGCACGGCAAGAGCGTGGAGGAAGTCTCCAAGCCGGTGCCCCTGGCGATCGGCCTTGCCATGATCGCGATCCCTGCAATCTTCGTGGTGTTGCAGCCCAACCTGGGCACCACCCTTATCATCGTTGCCGATGGCTGCTCGCTGCTTTTCCTGGCGGGACTTTCCTGGTGGTGGATCGCCCCCACCCTGGCGGCGGTCGCCGCCTCGGTACCGCTGGCCTGGCGTTTTGTGCTGCACGATTACCAGAAGACGCGGGTTGAGACGTTCCTGAACCCGGAATCCGACGCGCTGGGCGCGGGCTGGAACATCACCCAGGCCAAGATCGCCATCGGTTCGGGCGGCGTGTCGGGCAAGGGATTCCTGCAGGGCACCCAGAGCCGGTTGAACTTCCTGCCCGAAAAGCAGACCGACTTCATCTGGACCAGCTTCTGCGAGGAATTCGGCTTCGTCGGCGCCCTGGCGCTGCTGATCCTGTTCGCGGTGGTGATCTTCTATGGCCTGCAGACGGCGATCAGCGCCCGCAGCCAGTTCGGCCGCCTGCTGGCCATGGGCGTGATCCTGAACTTCTTCTTCTACATCATGATCAACGGCGCCATGGTGATGGGCCTGATCCCGGTGGTGGGCATTCCCATGCCGCTTCTGTCCTATGGCGGCAGCGCCATGCTGACGGTGATGTTCGGCTTCGGCCTTTTGATGAGCGTCCATATCCACCGCCAGGTGGAAATTCCGCGCCATTCCGGTGGAATCATTTAATCACCTCCTCTGTCGAAGCTCGGTCTGCGTGCCGCAGACCCATCGCTGCGACATCTCCCCCTTCGAAGGCGCTTCGCGCCGAAGGGGGAGCCGGGCCTGTGTTTGCCGGAAAAATGCGGGCCTGTGCGGGGCTGGAAAATTTCGCCCACAGAAGCGGTTAAGGCCTTTCTGGACAGGGCCATACCCCTCTGCTATAGGGCCGCTCCCGCCGGAGGCTCAAGGCCTTCCGGCCGGTGGTGTGGGTGACTAGCTCAGTTGGTAGAGCAGCTGACTCTTAATCAGCGGGTCGTAGGTTCGATTCCTACGTCACCCACCATTTTCAAGGGCTTAGGGGGACCTGACGTTCCCCGGCGTTCCTCAGTGACCGTGCCTCTTTGATGCCTTCGCCTATGCGGAAGGTTTGAAGCCAATCGAGCATCGCTCAGACCGGGTGCAGGCCACTGCTCAACACGAAGTATCAGGCCGCACGTACCTTCCAGAAGCGCATTGCGCGCTGGGCGGCTTCCACCGGGACAGCATCGTAAAGCTCCTTGAATTTTTCCACTCCTGCCAAGCCTTCCGAAGAAGGGGATAGAATGATCGCAAGGGACGTGAATATCCCCTTGTCGAACCGCGCACCCCTGCAAAGCAGGGCCAGCGTGTCAAGATCGCATGTCGCCTGTACGCGATCGGCGATATGGAATTCCACGTCCGTGAGTTGGGCCAGCGCCAGACCAAATGCCGTGCGGGAGGGCTTTCCTTCCCGCAGAAGAGTTGGCAGGACAGCTGGCGCAAGCTTTCCGGACATCTGCAGGGATCGGAGCCTTTTGCGTGCAGCCGGCATGTCTTCTGGAAGGCTGGTGTAATTGTTGGATACCCTCTCGCGGCTTCGCTTGAATGCCCGTTCCAAGTCGTCCGGAGACGCACTGCCGAACTTCGCGACAATCTCCCCACGCAGCTGGGCTTCCACCCTTTGATAAAGACTGTGAAGTACGTCCAGGGGCACGCTGTCACGGCGTATGAGCGGGGCCTGCAGGGCGGGATTTTCTTCGGCGCGCACCATGACCTTGTCATAGGTGTGCTCTGCTATCTGGGCCGTGGCATTTTCCAGCAGGGACACGACGACGTCGTCGTCTCCGTGTTCGACCAGCACTTCGGAGACCGCCGTACTCACATTATGCCGCTTCGTGACAGCCAGCTTGTGCGCCTGCGACTTTTCGCGGGCGACCCTGATCAGAATGTCGTCCGAGAGCCCGCTGGCATTGCGAAGCACCGGCTCAGCAACCGCAATATCGTCCAGTGCGAATTGTTCGGCGGACTCACAAAAGCGCGTCACGCTCGATGCAACCAGTTGGGCAAACTGGGTTCGGACCTGAACGGCATATTCGCGGGCCACCTGACTCAGGAGTTTGTCCAACTCCCGAAATTCCACCTCGGATGCCGGCTGCGCGCCATCGCCGAGGGCGCAGGTCACCCGTCGCAGCAGATCGCGTCGCTCCTCGCTGCTGGTTGCGGTTTGCAAATCTTTCAGGAGCGCGAACCGTGACGCCGTCATTGACTTGGATAATCCGGAATCTTGCGGAAGGTATCTGCGTCAACCTTAGATTGAAGGTTCTAAAAATTGATTGCCGT
>JBEHXB010000166.1:0-5758 GCA_048498895.1 Pseudomonadota bacterium | reverse complement strand
CCGAAAGCCTTGACAGCGCCGCCGCCCTGCTATTGTTAGCGCAAACATTAGCACTGGCAATGGGGCGGAACCGGCGTGTCGTCAGCTATCTATCCCAGCCTGAAGGGCAGGCGCGTGGTCGTGACCGGCGGCGGTTCGGGCATCGGCGCCGGGCTGGTCGAGGCTTTCGCCGGCCAGGGCGCCGAAACCATTTTCGTCGACATCCTGCAGGCGCAAAGCGCCGCGCTTGCCGACCGGCTCACAGCACAGGGGGCGAGTGTCCGGTTCGAGGCGCTGGATCTGACCGACCTCAAGGCGCTGGAGCATTTCTTCGCCGGCATCGGCCCTGTCGATGTGCTGGTCAACAATGCCGGCAACGACGATCGCCACGCCCTGGACGACATCACGCCGGAGTATTGGGATGATCGCATGGCGGTCAATCTGCGCCATATGCTGTTTGCCGCCCGCGCCGTGGCTCCCGGCATGAAGGCGAAGGGCGGGGGGACGATAATCAATTTCGGTTCGATCTCATGGCACCTGGGCCTGAAGGGCCTGACGCTGTACGAGATCGCCAAGGCCGGCATCGAAGGCATGACCAAGGCGCTGGCGCGCGAACTGGGGGCGGACAATATCCGCGTCAATTGCGTGGTTCCCGGCAATGTGAAGACCCCGCGGCAGATGAAGTGGTACACGCCCGAGGCGGAGGCCGACATCCTGGCGCAGCAATGCCTGAAGACGCGCATCCTGCCCCGGCATGTGGCCGTGCTGGTTCTCTTCCTGGCGTCCGACGATGCGGCCATGTGCACCGGCCATCCTTTCTGGATCGACGCCGGATGGGCGTGACGCCCGAATGCGTCTGGCCGCTGGCCTGCGAACTGGGTGAAGGGCCGCTCTGGTGGGGCGGCGCGCTGTGGTTCACCGATATCAAGGGTTTCAAGATACATCGTTTCGATCCGGTATCCGGCGCCGGCCGGAGCTGGAACGCGCCTGTGCCGGTGGGATTTCTGGCGCCGCTGGAAAACGGTCGTTTCATTGCCGGCGCCGGGACAGGTCTGCTGGAGTTCGATCCGGCGAGCGGAATCTTCCAGACACTGTGCGTGGTCGAGCCGCATCTGCCGGCGAACCGGCTGAATGATGGCGCGGTGGACGCAAAGGGGCACCTCTGGTTCGGATCGATGGATGATCGCGAAGCGGATGCCAGTGGCGCGCTCTACCGGCTGGGCGAGGCCGGCCCGCTGGTAATGGACTTTGGCATTGTCATCACCAACGGCCCCGCCTTCAGTCCGGACGGCCGCACGCTCTACCACACCGACACGCTGGGCAAGACCATCCACGTCTTCGATGTCGCCGACGATGGCGCGCTGTCGAACAAGCGGCTGTTCGTGACCATAGAATCGGGGGCAGGCTGGCCCGACGGTCCCGCGGTGGACAGCCAGGGCTGTCTCTGGACCGGCCTGTTCGGCGGCTGGGCGGCGCGCCGCTATGCCCCGGATGGGCAGATGATGGATGAAGTGCGCTTTCCGGTCGCCAATGTCACCAAGCTGGCCTTCGGGGGAGACGACCTGCGCACTGTCTATGCGACCACGGCGTGGAAAGGGCTGGATGCGGATCAGCGCGCTGCCCAGCCGCTCGCCGGCGGACTGTTCTGTTTCCGCGCGGACGTACCGGGCCAGCCACAGCAGGCGGTGAAGGTTATTCCCCGCGGAACGGATCGGCGCTGAAGCTTCGCTCGCGATAGGTGAAGCTGCGGAAGTCGGCGGGGTTCAGCGTGCCTGCCATGTCCTGGCACGCCATGCCGACAAAGGCACCGGTGAAGTTGGGCGTGCCCGGCGCCTGCGCCTCGTCCGACAGGATGGAGGCGTCAAACACCTCGGGCAGCCGCTGCCAGGCGCCATCGCCGACGCGCCAGGCGAACAGCAGGCGTTCCTCGTCGATCTCGGCGCGCAGCCGTATCGGGCCCTCGGGAATGGAGATCGGCGCGGTGAAGGCATCGGCCATTACCGAATCCGGCAGCGCCGACATGACGCGCAGATGCCGGCCGTGGGCCTCGTCCCGGCTGACATGGAGATAGTGGAATTTGCTGCTGTTGTAATAACAGACAAGTCCCGCCGCCTGCTGATGATGGGCGGGCGTGAAGTCCATTTCGGTTTCGATCGTTGCGTGATGGGCCTGGAGCCGCCGCGCCACCAGCCCCTGGCGGAACAGGCTTCCGATGCTTTCGCGGCCGTAAACGCGCAGAAACCCGGGCCGCGCTTTGAGGCTGAACATCTCCTCGGGGAAGGGAGAACGCAGCCACTGGAAATCAATCGGCAGTTCGGGTCCGGTAAAGTCCGCACGATCCGGCGCGGCCGGGAAGGGATGCGGCGTCAGGGCTGGGGCGGGTGTGGTCAGGGTGGGCTTTGCGTCGCCTGCTTCGGTGTACAGCCAGCCATCATCGCGCCACACCATCTTCTGGATTGCGGTTTCACGCCCCAGGATGCAACGGCCCCGGTTCTTCAGCGGCCGTCCGCACAGATAGACCATGTATGTGTCGCCGGCCTGTGTTTCCACCAGATCGGCGTGACCGGCACGTTGCAAGGGCGCATCCGGCTTGTCACGGGCGGTCAGGATTTGCGCGTTGGGATGCAGTTCATAAGGTCCCAGCAGGTTCCTTGAACGCGCCAGCGTCACGGCGTGATTCCAGGCGGTGCCGCCTTCCGCAGTCAGCAGATAGTACCAGCCGCCACGCTTGTAGATATGGGGGCCTTCAGTCAGACCCAGCGGCGTGCCGGTAAAGATGTTGGTACGGGCGCCAATCAGCTTCTTGTCGGACGGCGAATATTCCTGCGCCACGATGCCGGCGAAGCGGTTGCGGCCGGGCCTGTGGTCCCAAAGCATGTTGACCAGCCATTTGCGCCCGTCATCGTCATGAAAAAGCGACGGATCGAAGCCGCTGCTGTTGAGATAGACCGGATCGGACCAGTCGCCGTCGATCGCTTCCGCCGTCACCAGGTAGTTGTGGAAGTCGCGCAGGGATGCGCCCGCGGCTCCGCCCACCGAAGTGCGGCCATAGCGCTTCACATCGGTGTAGATCAGGTGGAAAAACCTGCCGTCATGGGTCAGGCAAGGGGCCCACACGCCGCAGGAATCCGGATCGCCCAGCATGTTGAGCTGGCTTGGACGGCTGAGTGGTCGCGCCAACAACCGCCAATGCACCAGGTCGCGGGAATGATGGATTTGCACGCCCGGAAACCATTCGAAGGTCGAGGTGGCGATGTAATAATCGTCCCCGACCCGCAGGATAGAGGGATCGGGGTTGAAGCCCGTCAGGATGGGGTTGGAAATCTCAACCATGGGGTTTGCGTATCACGGTCCAGGCCACAACGGCAGCGGCCAGGTCCAGCGCCGCCAGCGCGGCGAAGAAGGGTTCGTAGCCGATTGTGTCCACCAGGCCACCGATCAGCAGCGACGAGATCAGGATGCCCAGATTGGCGCAGGTGCCCGCCATGCCCGCCACCGTGCCCACTTCATTGCCGGGGAACAGGTCGGTGGCCATGGTGATCATGGTGACCGACAGGGTCTGGTGGGCGAAACCCGCCAGCGAGATCAGCGCGACCGCCACCAGCGCATTTTGCACCACACCGGTGAAGGCTACGCCGATCATCAAAAATGCGCCGACGGTAAAGGCGCCGCGCCGCGCATTGATTAGATCCAGGCCGCGCTTCTGCAGGAACAGGACCACCGCGGGCCCGAAGATGCAGCCAAGGTCGGCAGCCAGGAAAGGCAGCCACGCGTACAGCGCGATCTGCTTGAGGTCGAATCCGCGAACGGTCGTCAGATACAGGGGCACCCAGAAGCTCAGCATGCCCCAGGTGGGATCGGTCAGGAAACGGGGAAGCGCGATGCCCCAGAAATTGCGCCGCGTCAGGATCGACAGCACGGAAGGTTTGCGGCCGTCATCGGCCAGAAAGCCTTCCTGGCCAGAGACGATGTGATGGCGTTCCGCTTCCGACAGTGCCGGATGCTTGGCTACCGGGTGATAGAAGACCAGCCACAGTCCCACCCACGCCATGCTGACCAGACCCACAATGACGAAGGCGGCTTGCCAGCTGTAGTTCAGGATTGACCAGGCGATCAGCGGGGGCGCCAGCATTGAGCCGATCGACGGCCCGATGTTGTAAAGCCCGCCGGCCAGGCCGCGCTCTTTTGCCGGAAACCATTCCGACACCACCTTCAGCCCGCCCGGCGAAAAGGCGCCCTCGGCAAAGCCCAAAGCGCCGCGCAGCGCCGCCAGCATCTGCCAGTTGGTGGCCAGGCCATGCGCCATGCAGATCGCCGACCAGGCAAAGGCGAACAGGGCAAAGCCGGTCTTCACTCCCAGAACGTCCATGATGTAGCCCACCACAGGCTGCAGCATGATCGTTCCCTGAAAGGCGGCGGTGATCCAGCCATACTGCTCGGTGGTGATGTGCAAGTTGGCGATCACTGTGGGCGCGGCCACCGAAAGGGTCTGCCGCGACAGGAAATTGACCAACGCCCCCAGCATGATCAGCGCGATCGTCAGCCAGCGAATGCCGAAATAGCGGCGCATGCCCACCTCCCCTTCCATCCCGTCGGGATGGCCCCTTTTTGTATAGTCCCCCGCGCCGGTTGAGACACCGGCATGGAAATGGTAACGCTAACTTCCACTTGCGCCAAGAACAAATAGGTCAGGAACAGACAGATCGGTGCCGCTATCCTTCGCCCAAATGAATGCGAACGGCGCTCATCGTCACACCAGAGAGAGACGCATGAAGCAACGGCTTGGCATTGCTCTTGGCTTGGCGCTGGCGCTGATGTCGCTTCTTGGGGGGCCGGCACGGGCGGAAAGCGGCTATGACCTGTGGCTGCGCTACCAGCCGGTGGAAGAAGATTATGCGGCCGCCAACCAGGTCGCGGCGCTGGTAACCGGCCAGCGCTCGCCAACCCTGGATGCGGCGGCGCTGGAGCTGAAGCGCGGCCTGACCGGCCTGTTCGGCACCCCGCCCGCGCAAGGTTCGGCAGTCGCCGCCGATGGTGCGCTGGTGATCGGCACGTCGAAATCGATGCCGGCGATTGCCGCGTTGGGCCTGCCGCTGCAGGGTCTGGGCGATGAGGGCTATCTGATCCGCAGCGTCAGCATTGACGGGCACAAGGCGACCGTGATTGCCGCCAACAGCGATGTCGGCGTGCTCTATGGCGCCTTCGCCTTTCTGCGCCTTATCGGAACCCGGACTCCGCTGGCAAACCTGGACGTCGCCTCATCTCCGAAAACAAGGCTGCGGGTGTTGGACCATTGGGACAATCTGAACGGCACGGTGGAGCGCGGCTATGCCGGCGCTTCGATCTGGGACTGGCCGGCCCTGCCGGAACATGTCTCGCGCCGCATCATCGACTATGCCCGTGCCAATGCCTCGATCGGAATCAACGGCACTGTGGTCAACAACGTCAACGCCGATGCTGCCTTTCTGACTAGGGAATATATCGAGAAGGAAGCGAAGCTGGCCGACGCGCTGCGCCCCTTCGGCATCCGGCTCTATTTATCTGTGCGCTGGAGCGCGCCGATCGAGCTGGGCGGTCTGAAGAGTGCCGATCCGCTGGACCCGGCGGTGAAGGCGTGGTGGCAGTCCAAGGTTGACGAAATCTACCGCGCCATTCCCGATTTTGGCGGCTTCCTGGTGAAAGCCAACTCGGAAGGCCAGCCTGGCCCGCAGGATTATCATCGCACGCACGCCGACGGCGCCAACATGATCGCCGACGTGCTGGCGCCCCACCATGGCGT
>JBEHXB010000165.1:0-5765 GCA_048498895.1 Pseudomonadota bacterium | reverse complement strand
CCCCCCAGCGCCAGCGCGCTGTAGAGCTGGACCAGCGAGGCCCCGGCCCGGATCTTGGCATAGGCGTCGGCGCCGCTGGCGATGCCGCCGACCCCGACCAGGGTCACCGCCCCCCCGAGCCGGTCGTACATCCCGCCCAGGACACGGGTCGACAATTCGAACAGCGGCGCCCCGGAAAGGCCGCCCGCTTCTTGCCCATGCTCCGAGCGCAAGGGCGGACGGGTGATGGTGGTATTGGAGACGATCAGGCCCTCGATGCCACTGGCGCGTACCACCTCAGCGATTTCGTCAAGCGCATGTCCGTCGAGGTCGGGCGCGATCTTCAGCAGCAAGGGACGCATCACGGTCCGGGCGCGCGATTCCAGCAGGCTGCCCAGAAGGCGAGTCAACTCCTCGCGGTTCTGCAGCCCGCGAAGGCCCGGCGTATTGGGCGAGGAAACATTCACCGTCACATAATCGGCCAGCGGCGCCAGCATGGCATAACAGGCGGCGTAGTCGGCGATGCGATCGATACTGTCCTTGTTAGCGCCGATATTGATGCCGACAATGGCGCGCGCCCCGCGCCCTTTCGGCCGCGCCTTCAGGTTTGCGGCTGCCGCCGCCATCCCCCTATTGTTGAAGCCCATGCGGTTGATCACGCCGCTGTCTTCGGTCAGCCGGAACAGGCGTGGACGGGGGTTGCCCGCCTGAGGTCTTGGCGTGACCGTGCCACATTCCACAAAGCCGAAGCCGAAGCGGGCCATGGCGTCGGGCACTTCGGCATCCTTGTCGAAGCCGGCGGCCAGGCCAACCGGATTGGGAAAGTTCATGCCGAAGGCCTGCACGGCCAGGCGCGGATCGTCGGGCCCGCAGGGCGGGATCAAGGGACCCCAGGTCTTCAGCAACCGGATGGTGGTCTTGTGGGCGGTTTCAGCCTCCAGCCGCCGCAGGGCGCCCGTCGCCAGATTGACCCCCAGGTCGAAAATTCCCACCAGCGCTCTCCGATTGCAGCCATTTGCGTGCAGGCCGCCTCCAATACCCTCTAGACGGGCAACCGCCAGCCATCTATTATAGGAATAATAACCGTAAAGTCCGGTTTGATTCCTAACCTGTTAATTTCCATGCTGACGCATCCGCAAATCTGGCGCGCCATCGATGCCCTTGCCGCCCGGCATGGCATGTCGCCTTCCGGCCTGGCCAAGATCGCGGGCCTCGATCCCACCACCTTTAACAAAAGCAAGCGCGGCACTGCGAGCGGAAAGCTGCGCTGGCCTTCAACCGAGAGCATTGCCAAGGTGCTTGCCGCGACGGGCGCAAGCCTGGAGGATTTCGTCGCCCTGGTCAGCGAAACGAGCGGCCGGGCCGGGCGCCTCCGCATGGTACCGCTAATCGGCATGGCCCAGGCCGGCACCCACGGCTATTTCGATGATGCCGGCTTTCCCGCGGGCTCCGGCTGGGAGGACATCGCCTTCCCCGACATTGCCGACGAGCATTGCTATGCGCTGGAGATTACCGGCGATTCCATGCTGCCGGTGTATCGCGACGGCGATCGCATCGTGGTCTCGCCCTCGGGGTCCTTGCGGCGCGGCGACCGCGTGGTGGTCAAGACCCATGGCGGGGAGGTCATGGCCAAGCAGCTTGGCCGCATGACTGCCCAGCGCATCGAACTGCGATCCTTCAATCCGCAGTTCGAGGATCGCAGCTTCGCGCTCAGCGAAATCGCTTTCGTGCACCGGATCATCTGGGCCAGCCAGTAGCCGGCGCCATCAGGCGGTCAGGGATATCCTTCGAATTTGCGCACCAACGCGGCGAAGTCGTCGCCGGGATGGGCTGTCAGCAGAGCTGCAAGCCGCGCGGCGCGGGCCTGAATCGCCTTTTCATAGACTGTGGCGGGTTTGGCCGCGATTGCAGCCCTGAATTCCGCCGCGATCCTGTCATGATATTTTTCCGGGTCGAACCCGGCCAGCGACAGGCCGATCTGATAGCGCACCGAGACATTGTCCGGCGCGACCTGCACGGCCCGGTCGAACAGCGCGAGCGCCTTCCGGGTGGTCGCGCCGTAGAACAGCCGCGCCGCCAGGGCGCCCCCGCCCCCCACGATCGCGATATTCCAGCCGCCCATCGCGGATACCGCATAGGGATTGTCCGGATCGGCGGCGATGGCGGCCTCCAGCGCCCGGTGCGCCTGGGCGGGCACGTCATCAAGACGCGCCCGGACGATGCCGGTGATCCGCGCCTCGTAGCCGAGCGATACCGCGAGCCATAGCTGGCCCCAGGCGAACCGGGGATCGGCTGCGACCGCGCGCCGGGCAAACTGCTCCGCCCGCTTCAGGCAGTCCAGGCATGGGCTATCGCGCAGCATTTCCTGGCCAAGCAGCGCACGAGCCGCCATCGCATATCCAGCCGCGGTATGGGTGGCTTCGCCGGCCCTGACGGCACCGTCATAGTCGCCGCTGGCGTAAAGGGCATAGACGGGATCTTCGGCCGCGGCTGCGGTGCCGGCCCAAAGCAGCAACACAAGGCCCACCAGGCCAGCCCTCATGCGGCACGGTCCGCCAGGCGCTCGCGGATCATCGCGGCGGTTTCACCACAGCCGAACAGCGCGACGAAGGAGCCGAAGCGCGGGCCCTGGGTCTGGCCGAACAACACCTCGTACAGCGCGCCGAACCATGCGCGCAGCGGCTCGAAGCCGTGAACCTTGCCCACCTCATACACAACGTTCTGGATCTCGGCGCCATCGCGCACATCGTTCATCGCTTCCAGCCTCCCGGCCAGGTCTTCCAGCGCCGCGCGTTCCTTCGCATCGGGCGCGCGATAAACCTTCGCCGGCTTCACGAAATCCTCGTAATAGCGCAAGGCGCAGCCCACCAGCCTTTCAAGGCCCGGATTATCCGCAGGACTTGCGCCGGGCGCATAGCGACGGATGAACCCCCACAGCACATCGTGATTATGGGCGTTGGAAGCCGACACCAGATTGAGCAGGAGCGCGAAACTGACCGGGTAGCGCTCGTCGGGCGGACATCCGGCATGAATGTGCCACACGGGATTTTCCAGCCGCTGCTCCTCGGTGGTTCCGTTGGAATGATAAGCGTCGAGGAAGGCGATATATTCGTCCACCGCCTTGGGGATCACGTCGAAAAACAGCCGCTTGGCGGTGCGCGGCTTCTGGTACATGAACAGCGACAGGCTTTCCTGCGTGCCGTAGGTCAGCCACTCCTCCACCGACAGGCCGTTGCCTTTCGACTTGGAGATTTTCTGCCCTTCTTCGTCCAGGAACAGCTCGTAGTTGAATCCCTCCGGCGGCGTGCCGCCCATTGCCTTCACGATTTTCGAAGACAGCTCGACGGAACTGATCAGATCCTTGCCCGCCATCTCGTAGTCGACGCCCAGCGCCAGCCAGCGCATCGCCCAGTCCGCCTTCCACTGGCACTTCACATGGCCGCCGGTGACCGGAAGCTCGGTCTTGATGCCTTCATCCTCAAAGACAATGGTGCCCGCCGCGGGATTGACCTCCAGCAGCGGCACCTGCAGCACCTCGCCCGAGCGCGGACTGATCGGCAGGAAGGGCGAATAGGTGGCGCGCCGCTCTTCGCCCAGTGTGGGCAGCACAATCGCCATCACGGCGTCGTAATGCGCCAGCAGGGTCAGCAAGGCCGCGTCGAAGCGCCCTGACTTGTAATAGTCGGTGGAACTGGCGAATTCGTAACTGAACCCCGCCGCGTCCAGGAACGCCTTCAGCCGCGCGTTGTTGTGGGCGCCGAAACTGTCATGGGTACCGAAGGGATCGGGCACCTGTGTCAAGGGCCGGTTCAGATAGCCGCGCAGCATCTCCTGATTAGGGACATTGTCGGGCACCTTGCGCAGGCCGTCCATGTCGTCGGAAAAGGCAATCAGGCGCGTCGGGACATCGCTCATGGCGGCGAAGGCATGACGCACCCAGCTTGTGCGCGCCACCTCGCCGAAGGTGCCGATATGCGGCAGGCCCGAAGGGCCGTATCCGGTCTCCAGCAGTACTTCGCGCACCCGTTTTCCGGCAGCCTTGCGCCGCTCCAGGCGGGCTACCAGCTTGCGGGCCTCCTCGAAAGGCCAGGCTTTGGCGGCAAGCGCCTGTTCGGCCATGTTTTTCACTTTGGAATTCACTTTTCGTTAAGCGGAACTTTAAGCGATTGGAAAGGGCGCGAAAGCTATTCTTCCACAGGGATTTGCGCAATGACCGTTGAGAGCACGGCGAAGCGACGGAGTGCGGACGCGGTATTCGCGGGACGCATCGATGTCCTGTACGCGCTCGGACGGCACTATCTTTCCCTGCCCTTCGCCGTCCTGTGCGTGCCCGCCACGGTGATCGCGGGGCATACGCCCTCAGCCGCCTCGCTGATGCCGCTGGTCCTGCAGATTGCCGTGGTGATCGCCGCGGAGCAGCTCACCACCGCCTATCGCCAGCGCCCGCCCGGCAGCGATCCCCACTACTGGGCGCGCCGCTACACGTTTGTCTCGGCCATCGCCGGCGCAAGCTGGGGCGTGGCCGCCATGTTCTGGTTCATGTGGAATTCCTTTCCCGCCCAGGCCTATCTGAGTCTCGCCTTCCTGGGCATGACGGCAACGGAATTCATCGCCCGCTCCGCCCATCGGCCGGCCTATGTCGTCCACACCGTGTTCGCGCTGGGCCCGCTGGTGACCCTGCTGCTGATTCAGGGCGGGCTCTATGGCAGCCTGAGCGCGGTACTGATCGCGTTGTTCGCGGGGGTCCTGATCAGCTATTGCCATGGCATGGCCCGCCTGCTGGATGAAAGCATCCATCTGCGCAACGAGAATGGCGAGCTGGTGGTCCGGCTGAGGCGCGAGAAGACCGAGGCGCTGGCCGCCCGGGATGCCGCCGAGAGCAGCGCCCTGGCCAAGTCCACCTTCATCGCCAACATCAGCCATGAATTGCGCACACCGCTCAACGCTCTTCTGGGCATGGCCCAGCTTCTGGATCGCGCCGACCTGCCCAAGCAGCAGGCCGACCATGTGAAGGTGATGCTGCAGGCCGGCCGCGGCCTTCAGACCCTGATTGACGACGTCATCGCGTTGACCCGCGACGGGGAAGACCAGCTTGAGGATGAGGATTGCGACCCCGTGCAGGCGGCGCGCGCGGTGGCCCGCCTGCTGCAGCCGCGCGCCTGGGAAAAGCGCCTGCACCTGACGCTGAGCGCCGCATCGGGTCTGCCGCGCGTGGCGGCCGACCCTCGCAAGGTGCGCCAGGTCCTGCTGAAGCTTACCGACAACGCGCTGAAATTCACCGAGCGCGGCCTGGTCGACATCCGCCTGGATCTCGAAAAGGGGGGCACCGCCGTCCGCTTCGCCGTCACCGATACGGGCCATGGCGTTGCGCCCGAACTGGCGCAATCCCTGTTCAGCCCCTTCTCGCCCGGCGATTCCTCCTATGCGCGCAAGGAACAGGGCGCGGGCCTGGGACTTGCGGTGGCCAAGCGCGTGATCGAGCAGGCAGGCGGCGAGATCGGCTTTACCAGCACCCCAGGCGAGGGCGCGCAATTCTGGTTCGTCCTGCCCGTTTCGGGCCTGGCGGCCGCGCCCGGCGGCGAATCGGCCAGCCAGCACACCGCGCCCACGGGCCTGTCCGTGCTGCTGTTCATCCGCGCTCCCGAGGTGGCCGCCGCGCTGGCCCATATGCTGGAACCCTTCGGCAACCGGGTGATCCAGGCCGAAAATATCACCGACGCGATCGTCCGCGCCGGAAGGAACCACTTTGACGCCATCATCGCGGGCGGCGGCGACGCGGACATGCT
>JBEHXB010000164.1:0-5786 GCA_048498895.1 Pseudomonadota bacterium | reverse complement strand
CCCCGCCGACGTGGCGTTCAACCGCTCGGCCAGCCGATCGGGCCAGCCGCGGAAGGCGTTGTTGGTGGACTGCGCGCCTTCGGTGATGGAATCGCCCAGAGTCACCACCACATTGGCGGCGGACACGGGATCGACCTGGACTTCGCTGACCATGCTGGTCACGCGCATGATAGCGGCGCCCGGCAGGCTGGCCTGTGCGGTCTGGTCACCGGGCGTGCCGGCGACATATTGGTAAAGGCTGTGGCCGCCGCGAACCAGCGAGCCGGGGACATAGAGCGAGATCACCAGCTTCTGCAGCGCATCGACTTTCATGTCCACGGGGTCGGACAGCAACGGCGAACTGGCGGGCACCGAAACCGCGCCCCGGCCGTCGAAGGTCACGACGTGATCGGTGCCGGCGACCACGCTGCCGTCAGGACCGGCAACGCCCACATGCACCGCACCGAGCACAAGCACATCGCTGCCGCCCTCGTTGGTCAGCCGCAGACGCAGACGCTTGCCTGCCACCGCCACCCGCACCAGCTGGCGCACCGTGACGTTGGAAGGATCGCGCGCGGGCGCGATTTCCACCGGCAGGTTGCCGGGATTGTCGATCAGCAGCGGGTGGGAAACCGGCGGCGCTATCGGCTTCACCGACACTTCGGGCGCCAGCGGCGCTACCTCCGGCTGGGTCTGGCCCGTCACCGGGGCGATGCCGGGGGGCAGGGGGGTGGGAACAAAGCCCCAGGCGCCGATCCAACTGCCGGCCGGCGCCGCTGCCGCTCCGCCCGCCAGGGCCAGAATCAGTGCCGCCGCCAAAGCCGTCCTGTGTCCGATATTCCGAAAATTCATGTCCCGCTCCCCGATTTGTGGCTGGCGGGACTTTCCCCATACCGGCGCCGGGGCGCAAGGCGCTTGAAATTTAGGCACCCTTGGTGCCCAAACGTCCCAAAAGCGACGCCTGCGGAACAAAATTCGGAAAAAGTCTGGTTTTTCAGGCGCTTCCGGTTGACGCCCGCAAAGACCTCTGACAACTTACCTTTAGACGCAGGGATTTAACCTGCGGCACGTCCCTCAAAGGGGGCTGGGGATGATCAAATCTGAATTGGTAGCGCGGCTTACCGCCCGATATCCGCACCTGTATCACCGTGACGTGGAACGCATCGTCACCACGGTACTGGATTCCATCAGCAAGGCGCTGGCGGAAGGCCATCGCGTGGAGCTGCGCGGCTTTGGCGCCTTCAGCGTCAAGACCCGTCCCTCGCGCATGGGCCGCAATCCGCGCACCGGCGAGCCGGTGGCGGTCGGCCAGAAGTGTGCGCCGTTCTTCCGCACCGGAAAGGAATTGCGCGAAAGGCTGAACGCCGGTAACCCGGAATAGGTCTCGCGAGCGGCGCGAACGCCCGGTCACGCGTCCAGGAAGAACATGAATCCGGTCTACGTCGCGCTCGATACCACTGATCTTGACTACGCGTTGCAGCTGGCTCAGCGCGTGCGCCCGCATGTCGGCGGACTGAAACTGGGGCTGGAGTTCTTCACCGCCCACGGGGCCGAAGGCGTGCGCGCCTTCACCGGGATGGGGTTGCCCGTCTTCCTGGACCTGAAGTTCCACGACATTCCCAATACCGTGGCGGGCGCCTGCCGCGCGGCGGCCGGGCTGGGTGTTTCCATTACCAATGTCCATGCCCAGGGCGGCGCGGCGATGATGCGTGCCGCACTGGACGCCGTGAAAACCGTCAATCCCGCCACAAGGCTGATCGCCGTTACCATGCTGACCAGCCTGTCCGATGAAGACCTGCCGGGCCTGGGCCTGGCGCCGCCGGCGGGCGATCAGGTTTTGCGGCTGGCCGGGCTGGCCCGGCAGTGCGGGCTGGATGGGGTGGTCTGTTCGGCGCACGAGATCGGGCGCCTGCGCCGTGAGCTCGGGCCCGACTTCCTGCTGGTGGTGCCGGGCATTCGGCCCGCGGGCGCGGTGCTGGGCGACCAGCGCCGGGTCATGGGACCGAAAGAGGCGCTGGATGCGGGCGCGGATGTGCTGGTGATCGGCAGGCCCGTCACCGCCGCCCGGGACCCTGCGCTGGCGGCCCGGGATATTGCCGAAAGCCTAGGGATTTCATCTGGTTGAGTCCGGTTCCCGGCATTGCTTGATTTATCGGTCCACCGGGCCCATAAGCCCCAGCCCATGACCATTGCCGTCAAAATCTGCGGCCTTACCAGTGCCGCGGCGGTCGATGCAGCCGCCGATGCGGGCGCCGCCTATGGCGGCCTGGTGTTTCACCGCCGTTCGCCGCGCTTCGTGGCGCCCGAAGCCGCGCGCGCGCTGGCCGGGCACATGCGCGGGCGGCTGAAGATCGTGGCGCTGGTGGCCGATATGGACGATGCCGAGCTGGAAGCGGTGGTCGAGCGCGTGCACCCCGATTATCTGCAGCTGCACGGCGCCGAGGATGTCGCCCGCACTGCCGCCATCCGCGCACGCTTCGGCCTTCCCGTGATCAAGGCGCTGGCGGTGGCCGAGGGCGCCGACCTGGCCGCTGCCTTCGAATTCGAAAAGGTCGCGGACATGCTTCTGTTCGACGCGCGCGCGCCCGAGGGCGCCGAACGCCGCGGCGGCCATGGCGCGGCCTTCGACTGGAAGATCCTTTCAGGCCGTGCCTTCGTAAAGCCGTGGTTTCTGGCCGGCGGCCTGACGCCGGACAATGTCGCCCGCGCCATCCGGCTCTCCGGCGCCGGGCTTGTCGATGTCTCCTCTGGCGTGGAAAGCGCCCCCGGCGTGAAGGACAAGACGCGCATCGCCGCCTTCATCGCCGCCACCCGTCCGCAGGCCGCCGCATGAACACGATTCCCAATTCCCTTCGCACCGGTCCCGATGCGGGCGGCCATTTCGGCGCTTATGGCGGCCGCTTCGTCGCCGAAACGCTGATGCCTCTGGTGCTGGCGCTGGAAGAGGCCTACGAGGCCGCGAAAAAGGATCCGGCCTTTCACGCCGAACTGAAGGATCTTCTGACCAATTATGTCGGCCGCGAAAGCCCGCTCTATTTCGCGGAGAGGCTGACGGCCCATTTGGGCGGGCCGAAAATCTATCTCAAGCGCGAGGATCTCAATCACACCGGCGCGCACAAGATCAACAATTGCCTTGGGCAGATTCTCCTGGCGCGGCGCATGGGCAAGACCCGCATCATCGCCGAGACCGGCGCGGGCCAGCATGGCGTGGCCACCGCCACGGTGGCGGCGCGCTTCGGCCTTCCCTGCACCATCTATATGGGTGAGGTGGACATCGAACGGCAGAAGCCCAATGTCTTCCGCATGCGCCTTCTGGGGGCGCAGGTGCGCGCCGTTTCCTCCGGTTCGCGCACCCTGAAGGATGCGATGAACGAAGCGCTGCGCGACTGGGTCGCCAATGTCGCGGACACCTTCTACATCATCGGCTCGGCGGCGGGCCCGCATCCCTATCCGGCGATGGTTCGCGATTTCCAGACGGTGATCGGCAAGGAAACGCGTGCTCAGATGCTGGCGCGCGAGGGGCGGCTGCCCGACATGCTGGTGGCCTGCGTGGGCGGCGGCTCGAACGCCATCGGCATGTTCCATCCCTTTGTTGACGATCCATCGGTGGAAATTCACGGCGTGGAGGCGGCGGGCGACGGCATCGATACGCCGCGCCATGCCGCGACCCTGACCAAGGGCACGCCGGGTGTGCTGCATGGCGCGCGATCCTATCTGTTGCAGGACAATGACGGCCAGATCATCGAGGCGCATTCCATCTCGGCGGGCCTGGACTATCCCGGGGTCGGGCCGGAACATTCCTGGCTCAAGGATATCGGCCGGGTGAAGTATTACTCCGTCACCGACAGGCAGGCGCTTGACGCCTTCATGCTGCTCAGCAAGCTGGAAGGCATCATCCCCGCGCTGGAATCGGCTCATGCCATTGCCCACGTCGCCAAGCTGGCGCCGCAGATGAAGAAGGACCAGCTGGTCGCCGTGTGTCTGTCGGGCCGCGGCGACAAGGACGTCTTTTCGGTTGCGAATGCCCTGGGAGAGAAATTGTGAGCCGGACTTTTTCCCGTGAGTAGGCTGGCCGACACATTCGCGCGCCTGAAAAAGGAAGGCCGCGCCGCCTTCGTGCCGTTCATCACCGCGGGCGATCCCGACATGGAGACCAGCTTCGCCATCCTGTCGAAGCTGCCGGAGGCCGGCGCCGACGTGATCGAGCTGGGCATGCCCTTCTCCGATCCCATGGCCGACGGCCCCGCCGTGCAGGCCTCCTCCATGCGCGCCCTTCATGCCGGCGCCAGCATGGTCAAGGTGCTGGAGATGGTGAAGAAGTTCCGCAAGGCCGACGGCACCACACCCATCGTGCTGATGGGCTATTACAATCCCATCCATGCCTATGGCACCGCGCGCTTTGCCCATGACGTGGCGGCGGCGGGCGTTGACGGGCTGATCGTGGTCGACCTTCCGGTCGAGGAAGACGAAGTCCTGCGCGTGCCGGCCAGGGCGCAGGGCGTGGACGTGATCCGTTTCGTCACGCCCACCACCGATGACACGCGACTGAAGCGCGTGCTGGATGGCGCGGGCGGCTATCTCTATTATGTTTCCGTCGCCGGCGTGACCGGCACCAAGTCGGCGCCCGAGGACGCTGTGCGTGCCGCCATGGCGCGGATACGCGCGGCCACGGATCTGCCCTGCACGGTGGGCTTCGGTATCAGGACGCCGCAGCAGGCCGCCGGCATCGCCGCGCTGGCTGACGGCGTGGTGGTGGGGTCAGCCATCGTCTCCCGGATCGCCGACAATCTGGACAGGCCGCGCGCGGTCATCATCGCCGAAGTGCTGGAACTGGCCCGCGCCCTGGCTGGTTCGACGCACCAGGCGCGCCATGCTAAGGTTAGCGCATGAACTGGATCACCAATTTCGTCCGCCCCAAGATCAAAGGTCTTATAGGCAAGGATCGCGGCAGCGACACGCCCGACAATCTGTGGAAGAAATGTCCGTCCTGCGGCGAGATGATCTTCCACCGCGACCTGGTGGCCAACCTGCAGGTCTGCCCCAATTGCAGCCATCACATGCGCATCGGCCCGGCCGAGCGCTTTGCCTTTACCTTCGACGCCGGCAGTTTCAGTGAGCTCAAGCCGCCCAGCGTGCCTGCGGACCCGCTGCACTTCCGGGGCGAGAAGCGCTATGCCGACGAGATCAAGGCGGCGCGCGCCAAGACCGGGCGTCCCGAAGCCTTCACCGCCGCGCGCGGCACCATCGACGGATTGAACGTGATGATCGGCGTGCAGCCCTTCGACTATCTGGGCGGCAGCCTGGGGCTGGGCGTGGGCGAGGGGCTGGTGCAATCCATCGAAGCCGCCATCGCCGAGAAGCGGCCCTACATTCTGTTCGTCTCTTCCGGAGGCGCGCGCATGCAGGAAGGCATCCTGTCGCTGATGCAGATGCCGCGCGCCACCATCCTGGTGGACATGCTGCGCGAGGCCGGGCTTCCCTATGTGGTGGTGCTGACCGATCCGACCTTCGGCGGCGTCTCGGCGTCCTATGCCATGCTGGGCGATGTGCAGATTGCAGAACCGGGCGCGCAGGTCGGCTTCACCGGCGCGCGCGTGATCGCCCAGACCATCCGCGAAAAGCTGCCCGAAGGCTTCCAGCGCGCCGAATACCTGCTCGACCACGGCATGCTGGACATGGTGGTGCCGCGCAAGGAGATGCGCGAGACCCTCTCGCGCGTGCTGCACATCATGATGAAGCAGCCGGCGCCCAGGCCGCGCACGCCCGTGCCGCCGCCCAGGAAGAACGGCAATGGCGGCGTGGCCGCC
>JBEHXB010000163.1:0-5808 GCA_048498895.1 Pseudomonadota bacterium | reverse complement strand
GGTGTTCGTGCCGCTGGAGCTTCTGGGCGCCACCATCTATCTCAGTGTGCCGGTGCTGCTGGGCTGGCTGTTTCATGATGCGGTGAAAAGCGTGCTCAATACGCTGGCGCAACTGGGCGAATACGGCCTGCTGCTGATCGTTTCGGTCCTGGCGGCCTGGCTTGCGCTGCGCTGGTGGGAGCGGCGCGCCTTCATCCGCCAGCTGCGCATGGACCGCATTACCGTCGAGGAACTGGCATCGCTGATGGCCGACAAGAGCCGGCGGCCGGTGATCGTGGACGTGCGCTCGGCCGCTGCGCGATCGGAAGGCGGCATCATCCCCGGCGCCATCGCTGCGCATCCGGAGGATGTGGATGCGCTCAAGGATCACGATCGCGACGCGGAGATCGTGGTCTATTGCGCCTGCCCCAACGAGGCTTCGGCGGCGCTGGCGGCCAAGCACCTCAGGCGCGCCGGCTTCCGGCGCATCCGCCCGCTGCTGGGCGGCGTGGAGGCCTGGGCAAAGGCCGGCTTTGCCCTCGAACCGCCGATGTGACAGCTATTTCGCCGGGTTCACGTTCACTGCCTGGAAGGCCACCTTGCCGCCACGCACGACGAAGACGTCATAGCCCGAGACTTCCTGCTTGGTGCCCTTGAACTGCACCCAATGCATGATGGTGGTGTCAGGCGAGACGCTTTCATATCGGGTCTGCATGGTCTTGTTGCCGGGCAGGTGATCCTTGTCGGTCAGCACCGCAAACAGGTTGCGCACGTTCTTGCCCGCGAACACGCCGGTGCGGCTGACCATGCCGGCGGGCGTCACGACCACCGCATCGGGCGCATAGTCGGCCATCACGCCGTCCAGGCTGCCGCTCTTCATGTTGGCAACATGGTGATCGAGTATCTTGCTGGCGGGCTGGGCCTCGGCCGAGGCCGTCACAAACAGGGCGGACAGTATGACGGCTGCGATGATCCTCATGGTGGTCTTCCCCGGTTTCTGGCCCGTTCACGGGCGATTTCGGGACAGACGCTAGTCCAGCCATCACGGACTCGCAAACCTCAGTTCAGCCGTTTTGCCCAGAAATTGGGATGATGGGGATGGTCGTGCACCGGGGCGACGTTGCGATAGACGATCACCGGCCGAGAGGCGCCCATCAGCGCCAGCTCAAGCAGCGGGGCGAATTTGACGCCGGCGTCGCTGCAAACGCCGCCCGCCAGCGCCGCCCGCATGGACCTCAGCCAGATCAGGTCGTCGTGCCGCCGCTGGCCCGCGCTCAGCCGGTCGGCGACCTCGTGGAATTGGGTGGTATAGGTGGCAAAGGAAAAAGGCAGGTACTGCGCCACCAGCCGGACCAGTTCGCCGGCGCCAAGCGCGCTGGTCGGCACTGTCTTGAAGATGTCGCGGCGCAGCGTTTTCACCGATTCCAGCAGGCTGTCGACGGCACTGCCGTTTTCGCGTTTGTGGGACTTTTCGTATCGCCGCATCGCGGCCCTGAGGGCGGCCTCCGTCGCCCGCAATTCGTCGGCCAGAACCACCACCGGATCGATTTCCATGCTCGCCATCCCGCCGGTTTCGTTAATCAAAGGTGAACCGACGATAGGAACGGGCCGCTTTGGCAAGCAATTGTAAATCATCTAAATACCGAGTTACGCACATCTAACGGTTCTATTTTCCGGAAAATTCGAGTCAAATGCGGCGCCATCCGTAAAGACTCGTTTCGGATCGGCACATGTTCAATCGGCGGATGTGGCGGGACGCGCTTTCACACGGGTTCGCAAAGACAAGGGCGGGGGAATCGGGGATGCAAAATCAGGGGGTGAGTCGCCGGTGGACCGTGCTCTTGCCGGTCATATTCGTCGCGTACAGCCTGGCCTATCTGGACCGCGCCAATTTCAGTTTCGGCGCCGCGGCCGGCATGGCGAAAGATCTTGGCATCAGTGGCGAACAATCCTCGCTGCTCGGCTCGCTGTTCTTTCTGGGCTATTTTCTGTTCCAGATCCCCGGCGCCGTCTATGCCCAGCGTTACAGCGTCAGGAAGCTGATCTTCGCCGGCCTGATCGGCTGGGGCGTCCTGGCCAGCGCCATGGGCCTGATCAGCGACATCCACCTTCTCTATGTCGCCCGATTCCTGCTGGGCGTGGTGGAAAGCGCGGTGCTGCCAGCGCTGCTGATCCTGCAGGCGCGCTGGTACACGCGAAAGGAACGGGCGCGCGCCAATGCGCTGCTGGTGATCGGCAACCCGGCCACGATGCTGTGGATGAGTGTGCTCTCGGGTTACCTGGCTGCGGGCCTGGGTTGGCGCATGATGTTCATCATCGAGGGACTGCCCCCCATTATCTGGGCCTTTGTCTGGTGGCGACTGGTGGCCGACCGTCCGGGTGAAGCGCGCTGGCTGGATGCGGGCGAAACTGCGGCGCTGGAAGAAGCGCTGGCGCGCGAGCAGAGCGCCATCGCACCAATGAAGAATTATGCCGCCGCTTTTCGCAGCCCGCGGGTGATCTGGCTGTGCGCGCAGTATTTCCTCTGGAGCCTTGGCCTGTACGGCTTCGTGATCTGGCTTCCCTCCATGCTCAAGATGGGCCAGATCGGCATGGTGGAAGTGGGCTGGCTTTCCGCTGTGCCCTATCTGGTGGCCATCGTCGCCGAATTCTCGGTCTCCGCCCTGTCGGACCGCATCGGAAAGCGGCGCGTCGCCGCCTGGCCGCCGCTGCTGATCGCCGCCCTGGCCTTCTATGCGTCCTACCTGCTTGGCCCATCGCATTTCTGGGCCGGCTTTCTGCTGCTGGTGGTGGCGGCTGCAGGGATGTATGCGCCCTATGGACCTTTCTTCGCTTATATCGCCGAATCCCTGCCCTCCAATGTCGCTGGTGGGGCCATTGCGCTGATCAATTCGATGGGCGCGCTGGGGTCCTTCGCGGGGGCCTATGCGGTCGGGCTGCTCAACGACATCACTGGCACGACCGCCATGTCGTTTCTGGTGATGGCGGCCGCACTGGGCGGCTCGGCCGCCATCACCTTCTTCCTGCCGGAGAAGTCGTCCGCGTAATTACTTCTTCTCTGCGGACACAGAGGTCAGCGGGCAGTCCATGAAGATGGCGATGGTGGCGTCGCCCGTCTCCGGCTTGGCGCCGTCATAATGGGTGCCGCCCACCAGGTCGGTGACCACCGATCCCTTGGGGAAGGGCACGGTGTTTTGGTCGGGGTCGTAGGTGTTGGAGGTGGAGACCCACCAGGTGCCGTCCAGCACCACGGCGTAGCGGGCATGCTCGTGAAAGTGCGGGTGGCTGAAATGGCCGGGATGCCACTTGATCAGCTCCATGCAGGCGCCGGGCTGGTCCTTGTTGCCGATTGGCCAGGCCTGGTCGGACGCTTCACCCTTCTGCCACTCGATCTTGTCGGGCGTCAGGCCGACGGCGCGGGACGGATTGATGGCGGCGGTGTCCTGGGCGAAGACCGGCGCCAGGGCGGCAGCCATAAGCCCCGAAGCCAGGGTGAGGGTACGAAACATAGGAAATCTCCCGGGGTTTTATATTGTGGAATGGACTATAGGCGCGGGGGCCGCGCGCTTCCATATTGCGGCCGCGTAACCCGGCGCACTCCGCAAATCCCTGTTTTTGGCGGAAAATATTTGCCGCCGGCCCAAACTTGCCCCGTGCGGCCGGGGCCTATAGGTTCCGCCCGCATTTGCCAAGGTTGTCCCATGCCGCTGCTGCGATTCATCCCGGAAGCAACCAAGCTCGACTTCGTCGGCGCGCGCTACATTGCATTCGCCGCCGATGGGCTGCTGCTGCTGGCGGCGATCGTCTCCATCGCGTATCACGGCTTCAACCTGGGCATCGATTTCACCGGCGGCGTGCTGATGGAGGTCAAGGCGGCCCAGACGATCGACATCGGCACCCTCCGCTCAGAGGTCAACAGCCTGGGCTTCCCGCAAAGCCAGCTTCAGTATTTCGGCGGCGGCGAGTGCGACAGGCCGATCAACAGCTGTGCCTTGATCCGCGTCCAGCCACCCGAGGCCAAGCCCGGCCAGGACCAGAACGCTGTCGACCAGTCGGTGGCGCGCGCCATTCGGGGCAAGCTGGGCGAAAGTTACCAGTACCGGCGTACCGACGTGGTGGGACCCAAGGTCTCCAACGAGCTGCTCCATGACGGCGTCTATGCCACGCTGCTCGCCGTTCTGATGATCGGCATTTATGTGTCGGTGCGCTTTGAATGGCAGTACGGCATAGGGGCGGCCTTCGCGACCGGCCATGACGTGCTGGTGACGGCAGGCCTGTTTTCGCTTTTCCACCTGGATTTCGACCTGACCAGCGTGGCGGCCCTGTTGACCCTGGCGGGCTATTCGATCAACGACACGGTGGTGGTGTTCGACCGCATCCGGGAGAACCGGCGCAAATACAAGCGCATGAGCCTGGCGGACCTCATCAACCTGTCGACCAACCAGACGCTGACGCGAACCGTGCTGACAAGCGTGGCGACAGCGGTCTCGCTGATCCCGCTGCTGATCTATGGCGGCCCGGCGCTGTTCGAATTTTCGGCCGCAATTCTGTTCGGTATCGTGATCGGCACGTTCTCGTCGGTCTACGTCGCCTCGTCGTTGCTGCTCTACCTGCCGGCGCCGGTCGGGCAGATTGAAGCCAAGGGCGAGGAAGCCGCGGTCTAATCTTCTGCGTCTTGTCTTCTGGGCTAATCCCCTGGCGGGCGGACCAGTCGGCGCACCACCAGCTCGTCAACCTCGAGGCGCTTCACGCGCGCCCGGCCGATCGCCAACCGCCCGATTGCCAGCCGCCCAATCGCCAACGTCCCAACGGCCAGGGCGCCAATCGCGGCCGCGCCCAATGCTGTCGCGCCGACAGCGAAAAGCCGCAAGACTCGCGGCGGTCTGTTCGGGCCCCGATCCAAGCACCGGTCTCCTATAGCGGGAACCAGTCCCGCTCGTCCGTATAGACCTGGTACTGCGCGTTGACGCCGGCACGCAGGCCCACGCCCGTGCGGATCGGCGCCAAGGTGACGCCGCCGCTGCGCTGATAGTTTACGCCCAGGCCTGCCACGAAATAGAAGCTGCCTTCGACGCCGGGGAAGCGCTGGTAAAGGCGCCGTTCGTCGCGCAGATTGTAGACTAGGGTGAAGCATTTGGAGGCATTGCCGCCGACATCGAAACCAATCGACGGGCCGCGCCAGTAGACCTGCTTGGGTTGAAACTGTTTGCGCACCAGCCACCCCGAGCCATACCGCAGGCCCACCACGAAGGCGCCCGAGCCTTCATCGCCCTTGATATAGGCGTCGGGTTCGCCCAGATCGGCGAAGATGTGCTGCACGGCCTTGGCCATCGCCTCGGTGGTGACCCCGAAAAAATCGGCGCCGGCCTGGGTGATTTCATTGGCCGTGTACTTGGCATCTTCGGTGAAGTGGTCAGCCCGGGCCTGGCCAGCCAGAGTCATTTCGGTCAGGGAAGCGGCGCCGAACGCCGCAAGGCCGCCGATGAATTGTTTCCGGTCCATTATCGCTCCAAAAACCGAATCAACGCCCCCGCAAGTGGGAAGTCTCACCCAGATTTGGGCAATTTTACAGTCCGCATGCGTTCACGATTTCGGCAATAGGGAGAAAAGCCATGCAGGACAACCGCCTTACGCCCGCGGCAATCGCCACGCTGGTTATCCTGTTTGCCTTCCTGGCGGGCGCCATCGCCTATGCGGTCCATGCCTGGCGGGCGATGGCGGGCGTTCAGATGAGCCCGCTCGGATGGCTGTTCCTGGTCCTGGGCGTGGTGGTCACGGTGCTGCTGGGCGCGGGCCTGATGGCATTGGTGTTTTATTCCAGCCGCCACG
>JBEHXB010000162.1:0-5834 GCA_048498895.1 Pseudomonadota bacterium | reverse complement strand
AGCCTGTTCTGCGCGCAGGCGGCAATGAGCGTATTCTGCATCAGGCAGACAATGGTCATGGCGCCTACGCCGCCGGGCACCGGCGTGATGGCGCCCGCCACTTCCTTTGCAGCGTGATAATCGACGTCGCCCACCAGTTTCGTCTTGCCGTTGCCGGCATCCACGCGATTGATGCCCACGTCGATCACGGTGGCGCCCGGCTTGATCCAGTCGGCCTTGACGAACTCCGGCTTGCCTATGGCGGCCACGAGAATGTCGGCCCGCCGCGCGAGGCCCGGCAAATCGCGCGAACGCGAATGGGCCATGGTGACGGTGGCGTTGGCCGCCAGCAGAAGCTGCGCCGCCGGCTTTCCGAACAGCAGCGAGCGGCCGATCACCAGCGCCTCCTTGCCTGCGATGTCGCCGACATATTCCTTGAGCAGCAGCATCACGCCGGCGGGCGTGCAGGATTTCAGGATCGCCCGGCCGGACAGCAGCAGCCCCGCGTTGGTGGGGGTCAGCGCATCGACATCCTTGGCGGGATCAAGCGCATCCAGCACCGCATTCTCGTCCAGGTGTTTGGGCAGCGGCAGCTGCACCAGGATGCCGTGCACCGCCTTGTCGGCGGACAACGCCTTGACCTTGGCCACCAGCGTGTCCTGCGAGACATCGGCAGGCAATTCGACATGCACCGAATTGAAGCCCAGCGCCTCGGCGGTCTTGCGCTTGTTCCTCACATAAACTTCGGACGCCGGATCGTTGCCCACCAGCACGGTGGCCAGTCCCGGCACGATGCCATGCGTGGCCTTCAGCGCGGCCGTGGTAGCGGCGATCTTCTCGCGCAGGCGCGCGGCCGATGCCTTGCCGTCGATGATGGTGGCGCTCATTTCACAGGCCGTAGCTGAGGGCCGCCCAGGTGATCGTGTATTGCAGGAACCAGATGATCACGAACACAATGATGGGCGACAGGTCCAGCCCGCTGATCGGCGGAATGATCCGGCGGATGGGACGGAAAACCGGCTCGGTCAGCGCCATCAGGACACGCAGCAGCGTACGCACGAAATTGTTGTAGGTGTTGATGACATTGAACGCGACCAGCCAGCTGACGATCACAGCGGCGATCACGATCCATTTGTAGATATCCAGAATCTCGATAACGAGAGCAGCGATGGGATTCAGCATGGTCCCGTTGTAGCCGCCGGAACCCGCCGCGAAAAGCCTTTCCGGAGGCATGCCGGGAATTTCCGGTTCGGCATCTTTTTCAATTTGCCTTGGCAACTTGAATGGATGGTGGAGCTGAGCGGAATCGAACCGCTGGCCTCCTCATTGCGAACGAGGCGCTCTCCCAACTGAGCTACAGCCCCGAACCGGTCCGGCCCTGAGGCCGGGGAGCGCGGGTTTTAGGGACGGGGGCAAGGCCCGTCAAGCCACCCCGAGGGAACCTATCTGCCTGTATATGCGATCCGCCAGATCACATTGGCCACGTCGTCGGCCACCAGAAGGCTTCCGTCCCGGGCAACCGCCAGGCCCACCGGCCGGCCCCAGACCTTGGCCGGCTGGCCCGCCGGGCTCATCCCGTTCCAGAAGCCGGTCGCGAAATTCTCATAGGCGTTCAGCGGCTTGCCGTTCTGGAAATGCACCCGCACCACCTTGTAGCCGGTGGGCGCGCCCGCGTTCCACGAGCCGTGCAGCGAGACGAAGGCGTCGCCCCGGTATTCGGCGGGAAAATTGCTGCCCGTATAAAAGACCAGCCCGGTGGGCGCCGAATGGGCCTGGAAAAGCACATCGGGGGTTATGGACGCGGCCACCTTTCCGGCCGGGGCTCTTGCTGCCCACTCCGGATCGGGATTCTTGCCGATATAGGCGTAGGGATAGCCATAGAAGCCGCCCGGTCTGACGCTCGTCAGATAGTCGGGCGGCAACGCGTCGCCCAGCCCGTCCCGTTCATTGACCGAGACATAGAGCGTGTTCGATCCCGGATAGAAGGCGATGCCAACGGGATTGCGGATGCCGCTGGCGAACTCGCTCATGCTGCCGTCCGCATTGACCCTGAACACCTGCGCGCCGGGCTTGAAGTCGGAGACATTGTCCCGGCTTCCGAGGGCCAGATAGAGCGTCCCATCCGGCCCAAAGGCGATATCGCGGGTGACATGGCCGCCATTGGGACGCAGGTCCGCCACCCTGGTCGTGACTTTCTGCGGCGTGCCCGCCCTTGTGTCGCCGTCGTGATAGGGGATACGCCAGATGCCGCGCAGATCCCCGACATAGAGATAGCCGCCATGAAAGGCCAGGCCGTGCGGATACCGCCAGCCGGCTTCGGAATAAGTGAAGCTCTTGTCCGCCTTGCCGTCGCCGTTGCTGTCGCGCAGAAGCGTGATCTTGCCGCCGTCGCGGGACGGCTCCGCCAGGAAGACATCGCCATTGGCCGCCACCGCCATCCAGCGGGCGCTGGTCAGGTGATCGGCGAAAATGGATACGGCGAAGCCCTTGGGTACCTCCGGCATGGTGCCGGCCGGCCTGTCGATACTCTGCGATTCATTTCCCACCGCAGGGGTGGCATGAGGCCTGGCCAGGCTGGCGGGCGAAATGTGGAATTCCTGGCCCGGGTGGTCCGCGGCCAATGCGACCCCGCAGGCCGGAATCAGGACGCAAGCCATCGCCACGGTGTGACGGATCATGCTGTGTCTGGACATTTCCGGCTCCCCGTTAGAATTTGGTTTACCAATCCAAGGGTTATCTTGTGCCATGCATCGCATGGCCCAGCGCCTGGCTCTGGTTGCCGCCGCCTTGACCTTGTCCTGGGCCGTGGCCGTGCCCGCGCGCGCTCAAGATGCGCCCAAGGACAAGAAAGCGCCAGAGCACAAGGTCACCCAGTCCAAGAGCTACACCGCGGTGGACCCCATCTACACCACCATCGTCGCTGACAATCGCGCGGCGGGGATGCTGATGGTGGGAATCGGCCTGGACGTGCCCGACCCGGAACTGCACGCCGAAATCGACCGCTCGATGCCGGTGCTGCGCGATGCCTATGTTCGCAACCTGATGGCGTTCACCGCCAATGCGGTACGCGCCGACGAACAGCCCGACGTCACCATGATCGCCGATCGCCTGCAGGCGGTCACCGACCGCGCCCTCAAGCGCAAGGGCGCCAAGGTGCTGCTGGCGCAGGTGGCGATACAGGCCAAGTAACCCCTTCAGAGGGAGCCGGCGTCCACCGACAGGCCGTCGGCTGGCCCCTGCCAGTCAACCATACTAGGCTGGCGGGATTCGGTGAGCGGGTTCATGCGTTTGTCAAAACCCATCAGCCTCTGGCTGGCTCCGGCGCTTATCCTGGCGCTCGGGGTCCTGACGGTCCTGTTCGATCCCTTTTCCTGGGAATCGGCGATGGCAGGCCGCTTGTTCGACGCCTGGCAGCGCCATCTTCCGCTTGCCGCCCACACCGATCCCAAGGTGGTGGCTCTGGACCTGCCGCGCCTGGATGAAGACGCGATGGCGGCTGCCGTGCGGACGCTGGCGGGGGCCGGGGCCCGGACCATCGTCCTGGCGGCGGCGCCGGCGCGCGAACCGTCGCCGGCTCGCCTGATTGCTCTGCTGCCGCCGGACAGCGACGCCGCCCGGGCTGCGCTTTCCGGCCTGCCCGAGCCGGGGGCGAGGCTGGCGCAGGCCGCGCATGGGCTGGCCCTGGTGGTTCCCATCACACTGGGACAGCCTGGCGATGAGGCGGGCCACGCGCCCGCCACCAAGGCCAAATTCATCTATCGCGGCAGCCGCGATCCCTTTGCCATGACGGCCCGTTTCACCACGGCGTCAGCGCCCGGCGCCGCGCTGGAGTCAGCGGCGGACGGCGAAGGCGCCTCCAACATTGTGCCCGACAAGGACGGGGTGGTGCGCCGCATGCCCATCGCCTTTGGCCTGGGCGGCATGTTGATGCCCTCGCTGGCGGCCGAGGCATTGCGGGTGATACAGCACCGTCCCGCGATCACCGTGACCACGGACGAGCGCGACCCCCTGACCTTCCTGCGCGGGGTGGGAATCGGCGCCATGGAGGCGGGCGGCGCCAGCCTGCCGACCGCGCCGGATGGTTCGATGTGGCTGCGCTGGGGCGGGGTGAAACACATCACGACGACCGCGCCCGGCGATATCGGCGGCGCGATAGTCGTCATCGGCCCGTCAGGCGCGAACATAAGGACACCGGTGGGACCGGACACTGTGGCCGGCATCACGGCCAACGCGCTGAACACCATGCTGCAGGGCGTCGCGCCCGCGCGCCCGGCCTGGACCGGTCTGGTCGAAGCGTTGATTCTGATGCTGTTGGGCGGGGCGCTGATGGCGGCGCTGCAGAAGGGCATCGGCTGGGCGGCGGGGCTGATCGTGCTGGCGCTGCCGATCTTGTTCCTTGCCTCATGGCTCGCCTTTGCCAGCGGCGGGCTGTTGCTGGACGCGGCCACTCCCGCTGTCGCGCTGGTCCTGGCCTTCATCGCCGCCGCGCTGGCCTTTGCGAACGAGGTGCGCATGATCCGCGCCGGCCTCAGGCTCGCCTTTGCCGATTCCCTGCCGCGCGCAACCATCGGCAGGATCGCCCGCAGCCCCGCGCTGCTGACCGTCGATGGAGAAGCGCGCACCGTCACTTACCTGGTGTGCGGCGTGCATGGGCTGGCTGAACTGGCCGCCCGCCATCGCGACGACCCCGCCGGCTTTACCCAACTGATGCATCGGATGCTGACGCCGCTGATCGACCAGGCGCTGGCCCATGGCGGCACGATCGACCGGCTGACCGCCGACGGATTTGCCGCTTTCTGGAACGCGCCGCTGGACGATCCGCAGCACGCCCAACATGCCTGCGAGGCGGCCAATGCCATCGCGGGCATTTTTCCGCGTATCGTCGAAGAGATCGCGCAGGGAATAGCCACCGAGAACCCGGCGCCGGTCGAAATCGGCATCGGCCTGACCACCGGCCCGGTAATCGCCGGCAGCTTCAGCGGCTATGGCCGCATGGGCTACAGTGTCAACGGCGAGGCCGTGGTGCTGGCCCGGCGCATCCAGGCCCATTCACACCAGTATGGACCGTCCGTGATCGCGGCTGCCAGCACGCGCGTCGCCGCCGACGGCGGCTTTGCCTGGCTGGAAGTGGATAACGTCGCCGCCGGCGCCAAGGATCCGCCGGTCGCGCTCTATGCCTTGACGGGCAACGCGATGATGCGCGCCTCACCGAAATTTCGCGCCCTGACGGTGTTTCACGATCATATCTTCCAGGCCATCCGCAAACAGCAATGGAGCGTGGCGCGCGAGCTGATCGCCCAGTGCCGCCGGCTGTCAGGCGCCAGCCAGAAGATGTACGACCTGCATCTGGCGCGCATCGCGTGGTACGAGAAACACCCGCCGGGCCCGGACTGGGACGGCGCCTTCAGGCCGGCCTTTAATGACTAGCCTTCGGGAATGACCGCCAGGCCATAATGGGCTTCGGGCGCCCCGCTGAGAGCCGCCCACATCTGGTCGCCCCAGGAAAAATGCCACCATTCGTCGGGGTGGCCGGCAAAACCTTCACCGGCCATCAGCCAGTGCAACAGCCGGCGATTGGCCTGCGCCTCGGAATCGGAGAAGGAGAAGTTGTGCGCGTCCAGCGCCTCGAAGCGGTCGCGATGGGCCAGCGCCGTCACATCATCGAACAGAGAGCCCATCCACAGCATCTCGCCGCCCTTCCAGCGCAGCGCGAGATCGACAGCCGCGCCGGTGGCATGCGGTGCGGGTGACGCGGGATCGTCGGTGGGCGCGGCCCAATAGCGCTCCACTTCTTCCACCAACGCCGCGCCCGTCAGGTTGGGGTCGCGCCGCCGGAGCTCGCGCGGCATCCACAC
>JBEHXB010000161.1:0-5841 GCA_048498895.1 Pseudomonadota bacterium | reverse complement strand
CTCCGCATACCAGTAGAGCGGCCGCCATAAGAGACGGTTCACCACAACCACAAAGAGGCTCATGATGGCCGTTCCCAGGACCACGCCGCGGAAGTCTCCCTGGGCGACGGCGTCGGCAATATAGGCTCCCAGGCCGTGCGCGTGCAGCGTGCGCGTGCCCCAGCTCGCCACCTCGGCCACGATCGAGGCATTCCACGAGCCCCCCGACGCGGCAATGGCCCCGGTGACATAATAGGGAAATACCGCAGGCAGCGCGACCTTGCGCCACCACAGCCATCTGCGAACGCCGAAATTGTCGGCGGCGTCGCGCAGCTCCTGGGGTATGGCGCTGGCGCCGGCGATCACGTTGAACAGGATATACCACTGGGTCCCCAGCACCATCAGGGGCGAGAGCCAGACATCGGGATTGAGGTCCCAGGCCACGATCAGCGATACCACCAGCGGGAACAGAATGTTGGCGGGGAAGGCTGCCAGGAACTGGGCCACGGGCTGCACGATGGCGGTCAGCCGCGGCCGCAGGCCGACATAGATCCCGATGGGTGTCCAGATCGCGCTGGCGATGGCGATCAGCACCAGCACCCGCATCAGGGTGATGAAGCCCAGCCCGACGGCGGTCGCGGCATCGCTCCAGCTCAGGTTGGCGTGGCTGAAGTCATAGACCCTCCAGGCCGCATAGAGCCCCAGCGCGGCCAGAATGGCGTTCCAGGTGAAGGAACTGGCGCGGCCGTCGGATTCGCGGCCGGCCGCGCGGATGCCGAAGCTGGGCGGCTGCCAACGATAGGACCAGCGCATCATGTGCTCGAACGGCGCCGTCATCAGGTCCAGGAGGCGCGAGCGGCGATACACCGTGAGCGCCCAGGATTGCGGCGCCTCCTGGGACGGCTCGCTGCCGATGCGGAAACGATCGGCCCACGCCACCAGCGGCCGAAACAGCAGCTGGTCGTAGATCAGGATCACCACGAGCATGGCGGCAATGGCGAACAGGATGGCCGGCAGGTTCTTCTGGGCGATCGCCACGGCGATCCAGCTGCCGATGCCGGGCAGGGCAATGTTGGTCTTGCCGACGCTGATTGCTTCGGAAATGGTCACGAAGAACCAGCCGCCCGACATGCTCATCATCATGTTCCAGACCAGCGGCGGCAGGGCGAAGGGCGTCTCGATGCGCCAGAACCGGGCCCAGGCCGACAGGCCGAACATCCGGCCCGCCTCGGTCAGCTCCTCCGGCACGGTGCGCAGCGACTGGTAGAAGGAAAAGGCCATGTTCCAGGCCTGACCGGTGAAGATGGTGAAAACGCAGGCCAGCTCAGCCCCCAGCACCCGGCCCGGCGACAACGAGAGAAACCAGATGACGGTGATGGAGAGGAACGACAGAATCGGCACCGACTGGAGCACGTCAAGCAGCGGCACGAGCAGGTTGCCGGCCCGGGGGTTCTTGGCGGCCCAGGTCGCGTAGGTGAAGCTGAAGACCAGAGACGCCCCCATGGCGATAAGCATTCTCAGTGCGGTCCGGACCGCATAACCGGGCAGGTCCCAGGGGTCCAGGACCAGGCGGTGGCCGGTTATGGAACTCAGCGGATGGACCAGGAAGCGGCTGGTTTCGGCAAATGCCACCAGGAAACCCAGCACCAGAACCGCCGCCAGCAGGTCCCAGCGGCTGGGCAGCAGCCGGCGTGCTTCGATCGAGACGGGCGGCAGGATTTTCATGTCCAGCGGGCCTCGGCCGGGGGGCCTGGAAGGGCGGTTGGCGATGGTCTTGATGCGGAAGGCGAAGCGGTCCGCGGGCGGAGACAAGCACTTTGGCGGTTACGGGGAAAGCGCTGATTTGCGCCGGGCCGCGGTGTCGGTGTCGCGCCGCAGCATCAAAAGTTTACTGTGTAATCCAAGGGTTACCGCAAGGCGCCGCCCCGACCGGCGAGTACTCACAAGAACCATCCTTGTGGACCTTGCGCGGGTAGTGACATCCGGCGTAAAACCGCGCAAACGAAGGCAAAAACGGTTGATTTGTCCGCTGGTTAACAGGCCGTTAACGTTCTTCGTGGATGCTGGCTGATGTATCAATCCCGGTAGTTCGGCGGGCGGAACGGCGATAGGTCAATGACGAACGGCGCGCACAATGAGATGGCAAAAGGCGGCACTGCCGTCTTTGCGTCCGTGCGCGCATGCACTCAGCCCCGTCCTTCCCGAAGCTCGTCGCACGCGCTTCTGCTTCTTAGCCGCCCCTAGGCGCCTTCTTTGGCGCGCGAATGGTTCGCGCGCGGGTGTTTAGGGGATCGATGCCAGGAAGAAATGAAAGTCGCGGACCTGCGGCGAACAGAAGGACAATTGGTCATGACCACGAACACCAATACCGAAACAACACCGATTCAGATATTCGATACTACCTTGCGCGACGGCGAACAGTCGCCCGGCGCGGCGATGACGCATGAAGAAAAACTGCAGATCGCCGAATTGCTCGACGAAATGGGCGTGGACGTGATCGAGGCGGGATTTCCCATCTCGTCGCCCGGCGACTTCAAGGCGGTTCAGGAGATAAGCAGGATCGTGAAGCGGGCCAGTGTCTGCGCCCTGTCGCGCGCCGGCTTCAAGGATGTCGATCGCGCCGGCGAGGCGCTGAAGGCGGCGAAGCGCCCGCGCATCCACACCTTCATTTCCACCAGTCCCGTGCACATGAAACACAAGCTGGGCATGGGCGAAAATGCGGTGCTCGAGGCGGTGGGTGCCTCTGTCGCCAGGGCGCGCAACTATACCGACGATGTCGAATGGTCGGCTGAGGATGCCACCCGCACGGTGCCCGATTTCCTGTGCCGCTGCGTGGATGTGGCCATCCAGTCCGGCGCCACGGTCATCAATGTGCCCGATACGGTGGGCTATTCCACACCGCAGGAATTCTTCGACATCATCACGATGCTGAGGAACCGCGTGCCCAATGCCGACAAGGTGATCTTTTCCACCCATTGTCACAACGATCTGGGCCTGGCGGTGGCAAACTCGCTGGCGGGCGTGCTGGCGGGCGCGCGCCAGGTGGAATGCGCCATCAACGGCATCGGCGAACGGGCCGGCAATGCCGCGCTGGAAGAGATCGTGATGGCGCTCAAGGTCCGCAAGGACATCATGCCCTTCCGCACCAACATCAATACCACCATGCTGAACCGCGCCTCGAAGATGGTGTCCAACCACACCGGCATGCCGGTGCAGTACAACAAGGCCATTGTCGGCAAGAATGCCTTCAGCCACGAGAGCGGCATCCACCAGGACGGCATGCTCAAGAATGTCGAGACCTACGAGATCATGCGGCCCGAGGATGTGGGTGTGCAATCGACCTCGCTGATGCTGGGCAAGCTGTCGGGCCGCCACGCCTTCCGCGACAAGCTGGAATCGATGGGCTATGTGCTGGACGACGCCGCCTTCCAGGATGCGTTCAGGCGCTTCAAGGAACTGGCCGACAAGAAGAAGCACGTCTTCGACGAGGACATTGCCGCCCTGGTCGACGACGAGATCGTGCGCGGCCATGACAGCATCGTGATCAAGGCGCTGCGGGTCGAGGCCGGAACCGGCGTGATACCGACCGCCTCGCTGACCCTGGCCGTGGACGACCAGGTCAAGAGCGTGACGGTATCGGGCGACGGTCCGGTGGATGCCATCTTCCGGGCGATCCGCGAGATCCATCCCCACGACGCGAATCTGCAGCTGTTCCAGATCAACGCCGTGACCGAGGGCACCGATGCCCAGGCCACGGTCAGCGTCAGGCTGGAGGAGAACGGGCGCACCGTCACCGGCAAGGCCTCCGATACCGACACCATGGCGGCGGCCGCCTATGCCTATGTCAACGCGCTGAACAAGCTGCTGGTCAAGCGGGAGAAACTGGCCCCGGAGGCCCTCACTGTGGCGAGATGAAATACAGGTGACGCGAGAGGCCCCGGGATGAGCGCCCCGGGGCCTCTTTTCAGAAGAATGGCGCTTGCGGATTAACGACGGGGCTTTCCAGCTTTGGAACGGCCACTGATTATGAGGGTAGGCGGTTCAGCATGTTCGGCAGTCTTCTTGGCGCGCTTTCCAGCGACATGGCCATCGATCTTGGGACGGCGAATACGCTGGTCTACGTCAAGGGCCGCGGCATCGTTCTGAACGAGCCGTCCGTCGTCGCCACCATCACCACCCGCGGCGGCAAAAAGTCGGTCCGCGCCGTCGGCAACGACGCCAAGATGATGCTGGGCCGCACGCCCGGCAACATCGAAGCCATCCGTCCCATGCGCGACGGCGTCATCGCCGACTTCGAGGTGGCGGAGGAGATGATCAAGCACTTCATCCGCAAGGTGCACAACCGCCGCTCTTTCGCAAACCCCATGATCATTGTCTGTGTTCCCAGCGGCTCCACCGCGGTGGAGCGCCGCGCCATCCAGGAATCGGCGCTCTCGGCGGGCGCGCGCCGCGTCTTCCTGATCGAGGAGCCGATGGCCGCGGCGATCGGCGCCGGCCTGCCCGTGTCCGAACCAACCGGCTCAATGGTTGTCGACATCGGCGGCGGTACCACGGAAGTGGCGGTGCTTTCGCTGGGCGGCATTGTCTATTCGCGCAGCGTGCGCGTCGGCGGCGACAAGATGGACGAGGCGATCATCGCCTATATCCGCCGTCACCAGAATCTTCTCATCGGCGAAGCCTCCAGCGAGCGCATCAAGAAGGAAATCGGCTCGGCCGCCCTTCCCGCCGACGGCAATGGCGTGACCTTGGACATCAAGGGCCGTGACCTGCTGAACGGTGTGCCGAAGGAGATAACCATTACCCAGCGCCATATCGCCGAGGCGCTGGCCGAGCCGGTGGGCGCGATCGTGGAAGCGGTCAAGGTGGCGCTGGAAGCCACGCCGCCGGAACTGGCAGCGGACATCGTCGACAAGGGCATCGTGCTGACCGGCGGCGGATCGCTGCTGGCCAATCTCGACCAGGTGCTGCGCGACGAGACGGGGCTGCCGGTATCGATCGCCGACGATCCGCTGTCCTGCGTCGCCCTTGGCACCGGCCGCGTCCTGGAGAACACCAAAGTCATGCGCCACGTTCTCTCCACCGCGTTCTAGAAAAGGCGGGCGAGGGACCCGCGACACATATGGCCAACGCCTGGAAAATCGCCCGCAAGAGCAACACCCAGCTTCCGCTGGTGATTGTGGTTGCCCTCGCGGTGGTACTGGTCCTGCTCGGGAAGGCGCAGTCCAACCTGTTCGACCAGGCGCGGGTCGGCGTCAGCGACCGGCTGGCGCCCCTGCTGGAGGTGGCGCGCGCCCCGGTTCGCGGCTTCGACCGCTGGCTGGGCTCCATCGGCGACATATTTTCGGTCTACGAGGAAAACCTCAGGCTCAAGGAAGAGAATGCGCGCCTGCGCCAGTGGCACAACGTCGCCATCGTGATGCAGAACCGGGTGGACCGCTACCAAAGCCTGCTGCACGCCGTGCCGGACCCCAAGCTGAACGCCGTGCTGGCGCGGGTGATCGGCCGCTCCAGCCGCCCCTTCGTGCGGACCCTTATCCTGGATGCAGGCACGCGCAACCATGCCAGCCCCGGCGAGGCGGTGGTGGACCAGCGGGGCATGATCGGGCGCATCTACCTGTCGGGCAACCGCACCAGCTGGGTGATCCTGCTGACCGATCCCAACAGCCGCATTCCCGTGACGGTCGCCGCTTCCAAGGGCGGCGGCAGCGCGGTCCAGGCAATCATGAGCGGCGACAACAGCTCCATGCCGGCGCTGGACCTGGTGTCGCGCACCGCCAAGCTGCACCCCGGCGATCAGGTGGTCAGTTCCGGTGATGGCGGGCTGTTGCCTTACGGTCTTCCCATCGGAACTGTCGTGGCGGG
>JBEHXB010000160.1:0-5843 GCA_048498895.1 Pseudomonadota bacterium | reverse complement strand
CCGGCGTCGATGCGGGTGAACAGCAGCGCGCCCGCCACACAGAAGGCGGTGACCACATAAAAGGCCGCGCTCCAGCCATAGGCCGCGACGATGAAGCCGGTCACGGTGGTCACGATGGCGCCGCCGATATTGCCCAGCGTGTTCATGACCGCCGAGCAGGAGCCGGCGAAATTGCCGCCGATGTCCAGCGTCACCGCCCAGGCATTGCCCACCACCAGCTCCAGGCCGAACACGCCCAGGCCGAACATGGCCGCGGTCATGTAGGGGCCGTCCATCTGCACGCCCAGCGGGATGAAGATGGCGGCGATGACGAAACCGGTGATGGCCACGCTCTGGCGCGCGAACTTGATGCGGCCGGTCTTGTGGATGATGTAGTCGGAGACAACGCCGCCCATGATATCGCCCACCACCGCCGCGGCCAGGGTCAGGCTGGTGAACAGGCCCATCTGCGCCAGGTCATAGCCGCGCTCGGCATTGAGGTATTTGGGATACCAGGCCAGGAACATGTTCAGGCTGTAGCCGTAGCAGAAATACATCGCCGCCACGATCCACATCTGGCGGCTGGACAGGATCAGCTTCCACGGGATCGACTGGCGCGCCTTGGGCGCGGTGCCCAGCGCGGCTTCGATCTTGGCGCGTTCGCCGTCATTGATGCTGCCATGCTCGCGCGGCAGGTCTCGGTAATAGCCATACCAGACCACCGCCCACACGATGCCCACCGTGCCGAACAGCCAGAAGGGCACATGCCAGCTATAGGCGCCGATCAGGGTGGCGACCAGGATGGGCGTGGCCGCGCCCGCCAGGCGCGAGCCGGCATGGGTGGTACCCTGGGCGAAACCGCGCTCCGACGGCAGCATCCAGCGCGACAGCGCGCGGTTGGAAATGGGGAAGGCGCCCGCCTCCCCCAGGCCCACCAGGAACAGGCAGACCGCCAGCATGGTGACCGAGGAGGAGAAGCCTGCCAGGAACGTGAAGGCGGACCACCACGTCACCACACAGGCCAGCGCGATGCGCGGGCCCATCCGGTCGCCGAACCAGCCGCCGGGAATCTGGAAAATGGCATAGGCCCAGGCATAGGCGGACATGATCACGCCCGCGGTGCCGATATCGAAGCCGAATTCCTTCTGGATCACCGGCATCGCGTTGGAGATCAGCACGCGGTCCAGATAGGTGATGAAATAGGCCAAAACCACCAGGCCCAGCACCCGATAACGCACGCCGGTCGGCTTGACGCCCGTCGGTTCAGCGGCTGTCGACATGTGGCTTTCCCCTTTTCAACGATCCGGCGCGGGAAACCACCAGGCTCCCGCGCCGTTCGCAAGTCCTTGATCAGATCAGGCTAAAACGCGATCCCGCCATCAATAGGGCATGTTCGGCAGATCGGCCGGACGGGGCTGACAGGCATTCAGCGGCCTGTCGCGGCAGGTCTGCCAGATCGTCGGGACCGAATTGCCGGCAATATAGACGCTGTTGATCGTCTTGGTGTTGCGGATGTCCTTCAGGGGATCCTTGTCCAGCACCAGAAGGTCGGCCCACTTGCCCGGCGCGATGGAGCCGATCATGTTGTCGCCCAGCCAGCGCGCATTCGCGCTGGTGGCGGACTCGATCGCCTGCATCGGCGTGCGGCCGGCCAGCACTTCCAGGTACATTTCCTCATGCGCGTTGAAGCCGGGGAAGCGGCCATTGGGACCGGAGTCGGTGCCCATGCCCATGTTGATGCCCGCCTGGGCCATGGTTTCGTAATTCTCCAGGGCCTGGAACAGGGTGCGGTCCATGTCCGAGAAGACCTTCTTCTTGTAGGGCAGGCCGGGGAACATGGTGTAGCCCAGCACCACCGCCTTCTGGCGGGCCGGGCTCTTGAGGATCGCGATCGTGCCGGGCGTGACGCCGCGGGTGAAGAAGGGATCGTTCAGCCACGGCATCGTCGCCAGGCTGTAGGCCATTTCGCGCGAAAGGGTCGAGGACACCATCCAGGTCCCCTTGGCCTTCATCATGTCCAGCAGTTCCTTGTCGACCGGCTGGTCGCGCACCATGTGGGCGAAGCCGTCGATGCCCTCGCGCACCAGTTCCTTGGCGTCAGCCAGATAGAATACATGGGCGACCGCCTTGAGGCCCTTCTTGTGCGCCTCGTCGATCACCGCCTTGCTCATCGAATAGGGCATCTTGACCGGGATGGTCTTGCGCTCGTCATCCATCCAGAGCTTGATGAAGTTGGCGCCCTTGGCGGCCTGCTCGTCCACCAGCTTGCGCGCCTCTTCCGGCGTCGCCACCGGCTGGGTCACGCCCACAAGCCCGCCATAACCGCCCTTGAACACAACGCCCTGGCCGGCGCTGAACAGCCGCGCCACGGTCGGGCGGCTCTTGTGCTGCTGGTCGCGCATCTTAAGAACGAAATCCTTGTCGGTACCCAGCACCTGGACCGTGGTCACGCCATAGGCCGCGTACTGCTTCAGGTCCGCCTCGACATTGGCGGGCGTCTCGTACTTCGCGTCCTGGGTCAGATCATGCATCATGCCGACATGGACATGGCTGTCGATGATGCCGGGCATCACATACTTGCCCGCCAGGTTCACCGTCTTGGCGCCGGCCGGCGCCTTCAGTTGGGCCATGGGGCCGACAAAGGCGATCTTGCCGTCGGTCATCACGATCGCGGAATTGGGCTGGGCGGCCTTGCCGGTGCCGTCGATCACCGTGACGTTGGTCAGCACCGTTGATTCGGCCCAGGCCGGCGCGGCCAACAGGGCTGGCGCGGCCAGCGCAAACGCGGCGGCGGCAATCTTCAAGCGAAACATCTCTTCACTCCCATAGCTGTTGCCGCCAATCGCAATGAACTGAACGGCTCCGCGAATTCCCGCTCCCCGGCTTTCGCGCGTCGATGTGACTGTCTATCGAATCTGCCTTCCCTCCCCTGACTCCGCGCCCGGATCCCTTTTTTGGGAGCCTTCTTGTCGGAGCATGGGAGCACCCCAAAAAAAGGAATGCCGCAAAACCCGCGCCGGACCTTACGGCACAGAGTCTGGAAAAAAAAGCGATAAGCGCTTTCGCTGCACTGCGTCATCCCGCACTGTGAAATCGGCGCGGCGATTTTGCGACAGTGGACCGAAAAAAAATGCCGCCTTCCGGTCGGAAGGCGGCGCCGATGGCAACGGGTTTTTCCCGCCTTATGTTTTATTCCCCTCGGGCGCGGGCGGAATTTCCGCCGCGCGGTCTCGGCTTTTCGCCGATGGAATTTCGCCAAGCCTTTGAACCGGCGTTCTTTCCTCTACCCCCGATCGGCGGTCTTGCGCCGTCCCTTGTTCTTGTCCGCGCAGCGCGCACAGTGCGTGCGGCGCCCGTCAAGTCTAGGGTGCGCCGTGAACGATGACAATTTCATCACCTTCATAATGATGTTGTGCCGTAACGATATTGCGGCGCGGCAGCTTTGCCCCGCCTTTCAATCCCGTCTAACCTTCGCATCACGGCTCGAACGGGGGACAACATGCATTCGCGTCGCACGGTTATTGGCGCCCTGGCAGCGGCGGGAGCAGGCATGACGCTGCCGGCCGTGCCCGCGCTTGCCGCCGATCCCGTCATTCCCGCAGCCACCATAGCCGCGCGCAAAAGTGCGCCGATCATCGCCAGGACGGTCAACCGGCGGTTCAACCTGCGGCCCCAGGTGACCGAGCCCAACGACCTGCAGTTCGCGCCGGATGGAAAATTGTGGGTGCTGGACCAGAAAGACCCCAACAGGGTCTTCACGGTGGATCCGGCCAACGGCCGGGTGCTGGCCAGCGTCCAGACCGAGTGCATCCATGGTAGCGGTATTACCTATGGCGATGGCGCCTGGTTTCTGACCTCTACCAAGGTGCTGACAGGCAAGCCCTCCACCCTCAAGGTCGATCCCAAGACCGGCGCGACGCTGAAGAAGTGGGAAACGCCGGGCTGGGGCATCTATGGCGCCTATACCACGCGCGTGCGCAAACCCGGCGACCTGCCGCTGGAATCGGGCGGGCACGGCGTGAAATGGGCGGGAGCCGGCAAATACTGGATGGCGGTGCCGGCCAGCGGCAAGCTGTTCCTCATGAATGCCGAGGAAGGCACCGTGGCCCGCTCCATCCAGGCGCCCACCGTGCGCACCCACGGCATCGCGCTGGACGGCGATCACATCTGGTGCGTGGGCTCCGACGAGGCCGAGATATACAGGCTGCGCATGTCCGACGGCGGCATCGTCGCCAAGATCGTGCTGGATAAAGTCAACGATCCTTCCGTGCACGGTCTGGACATCCATGACGGCGTCCTGTGGTATTGCGACGCCAACAAGGGTTGGGTCTGCAATCTGACCTGAGACGAAGAAAATTCTCGAAGGGGGACGACATGGATCGCCGCAAATTCCTGGGCAACGCGGGCGTGGCCACACTTCTTGGCGCGGCGGGCGCCGCCTTGTGGACGCCGCCGGACGCATTCGCGCTGGGGCTGCCGAAAGACAGGATCAAGCGCATCCGCTACTACAAGACCCCGACCGACGCAGCCGGCCGGCCCAATGTGCATCAGCCGACCTTCAACCAGTCCACCAACATCGTCACCATCGAGACCGAGAGCGGGCTGACCGGCATCGGCGAAGGCGGCGAGCCCTCCACCATGGAACAGTGCGCCGGGCTTCTGATCGGCGAAGACCCCTTCCGCACCGAGCATCTGTGGCAGGTGATGGAGCGCGGCTATTTCTATCCGGCCGGACGCGAGAAAACCCACTCGCTGGGCGCCCTGGACGTGGCGCTGTGGGACCTCAAGGGCAAGGCGCTGGGCGTGCCGGTGTGGCAGCTTCTGGGCGGCAAGAGCCGCGACCATGTCGAATGCTATGCCACCGGTTACCCCACCCCGCCGGGCGGGACCATCGAGGATGCGGCCCGTGCCTGCATCCAGGCGGGTTTTCGCGCCTTCCGCACCGGCGTGGCCGAATCGCAGGAGTTCGATCGCTTCCGCGCCGTGGAAAAGACCATCGAGGAGTGCCAGCTCATCCGCAAGGGCGTGGGCAAGGACGGCGCCTGGGCCATCGACTTCCACGGCACCATGGACCCGGAGGACGCCATCACGCTGGCCACGGCCATCGAGCCGTTGCGCCCCTTCTTCTGCGAGGACCTGATCCGGGGCGAGAATATCGACATCTACAAGGTGATGCGTCCGCGCCTGCGCGTGCCGATCGCGGTGGGCGAGATCTATGGCGTGAAGTGGGAAATCGCGCCGCTGATCGAACAGAACCTGATCGACTTCGCGCGCTGCACCGTGCCCAATGTCGGCGGCATCACCGAATACATGAAGATCGCCGCCCTGGCCGAGACGCATTATTGCGGCCTGATCCCCCACTTCACCGGCCCCATCGGCGAGACCGCGCTGGTGCACTGCCTGACCGCCACCTCCGTCATCGCGCTGATGGAAATGACCGGCGCGGGCCGCAGGCCCTGGCCCTACTTGCCGCAGGCTTACGACTTCCATGACGGAAAGCTGTGGCCGAACGAGCGCCCGGGCCTGGGCGTGACGCTGGACACCAGCAAGCTGCAGCAGGTCGGCGACTGGACGGAGCATTACGCCCCGATCCAGATCAACCACCGCCCTGACGGGTCGTATACCAACTGGTAGGGCGCGGGTCTTTTGCCCGCTGGCGGCGTCGCGCGTGCTCACGTGCTATTCGCACGCTCCGCGCGACGCTCCTGGCCATCGGCCAAAATCCCCCGCGCCGTGTGCGCTGCCATAGCCCTTCGTCACGGCCCGCTTCATGCGGGCCATCCAGTTTCAATGCCGCAGACCTGGGTCGCCCGAATGAACCCGGCGATGACGAAGAGGAATCAAGCCCCCCGAAATGCCGCCAC
>JBEHXB010000159.1:0-5851 GCA_048498895.1 Pseudomonadota bacterium | reverse complement strand
GGCGTGCACAGGTCCAGGAAATCGCGCGCGGCTGCGGCGAATTTGCGGGCGCGCGGCTCCCACACGGGATCGCCGGCGAATTGCTGGGCGATGTCTTTCAGTTGCGCGCTGCAGCCGGTGGCGGTGATCAGCACGCCGTCATAAGTGCCCTGCTCGAATGCCATGATGGCCTTCCTCGCCCAGGCGCGGCTGTCATTCTCGCGGCCCATGTGATGGGGCAGCGCGCCGCAGCAGCCCGCGCCCTCCAGCGTCACCAGCTCGATGCCCCGCCGCGCCAGCACCCGGCCGACCGCCGCGTCGATCTGCGGCGCCAGCACGCCCTGCACGCAGCCGGGCATGATGGCGATGCGCTGGACGGGTTTGGCGGGCCTGGGAAAATGCTTTGGCCCGAAACCGAAGGGCCGCGCGATAAGGCCCATCTTCGCCATCGCGCCCAGCCGTCCCGGCAGGAGGCGCGCGACGGGCGCGCCCAGCCACGCCAGCACAAGTCCCGTCCGCACCAGGATCGGCCGGGTCATCACTTTCGCGATGATCCAGCGCAGCAACTGGTCGGCCAGCGGGCGGCGGTAATGTTCCTGGATGTGGATGCGCGCCTGGTCCACCAGCCGCTGGTAGTTCACGCTGGAGGGACATGCCGTCTTGCAGTTGAGGCAGGAGAGGCAGCGATCGATATGAAAGACCTGCTGGGGCGTGGGGGGGCCGCCCTTCTCCAGCATGTCCTTCATCAGGATGATGCGGCCGCGCGGGGAATCGCGTTCGTCGCCGAGTTCGACATAGGTCGGACAGGTGGCCGTGCAGAAGCCGCAATGCACGCAGGAGCGCACCGCCTGGGCGGCGGGGCCCATCTGCGGGTCGGCGATCTGTTCGGGCGTGAAATTGTAGCGCATCGCTTGTTTCGCTTTTACAGGCGCCCCGGATTGAACAGAAAGAGCGGATCGAAGGCGGCCCTCACACGCCGCGTCAGTTCAGCCAGCACCCGCGGCTGGGGCGCATACAGGCCCAGTGTGGCGCGCTGCTGCGGCGCGGCGCGCAGAAGCATGGCCTGGCCGCGCATGGCAGCGGCAACGGCGCGGATACGGGCGGCCTCGCCGGGCGGCGCGGCCAGCCAGAGCACCCCACCGGCCCAGTCGCCAAGCCAGCGCGCGGCGTTCAATTCCTTCGCCAGGCGCGGCGCGTCGGCGGGCGCGACATGCACCCGCCAGACATCGCCGGCGACATCGGCGAACATCTCGCCGCAGCCGATGCGGGCGAACAGCGCCTGGCCATCCTCGATGACGGTGGTCCGGGCGCGGCCCAGAAGGCCATGCGCGATGGCGACTTTTTCTTCCAGCGGGCGGGGCGCGCCTTCCAGGCGGATCAGCGCCGCGCCCATGCCGATAGAATCGAGGCCGATGGGCGGCCAGCCCGCGGGCAGATAGGCCAGCCCCGCCGGCGCAAGCGCGCTGTGCGCGATCTTGCGCAGTGCCGCCATGCCTTCGTCGGCGGCCAGGTCCGGCAGGCACAGCGTCACCGAATGGGTGGGGCGCGGATAGACGCGGAACGTCACTTCGGTGAGCACCGACAAGGTGCCGAAGGCGCCGCACATCAGCTTGGGCAGGTCGAAGCCGGTGACGTTCTTGACGACCCGGCTGCCGCCGCGGAACGCCTCGCCAAGGCCGTTGACGGCACGAAAGCCCAAGAGGGAGTCCCGCGCCGGGCCGTGCCGAAGCCGCCCCGAGCCGGAGGCGTCGGCCGACAGCGCGCCGCCCAGCGTGGCCACGCCATTGGAGCCGAGAAGGCGCGACCAGTCGGCGGGATCGAAGCCCAGCCGCTGGTTCTTTGTCGCCAGCGTCTCGATGATCTCGGCCAGCGGGGTCGCCGGCCCGGCGGTGACGATCAACTCTTCCGGTTCATATTTGCGGATGCCCGACAGGCCCGATACGTCGAGCTGCGGCAGGTCGTTCCCATTCAGGTCCTTGAGCGGACGGCCGACGCCGCGCCGGGTGCCGCCGGCGACGATCTCAAACGGCGTGCGGTCCGCGCGGGCGTCGCGAACGGCCTCGATCACCTGGGATTCGTTGCAGACCTGCATCTCAGTAACGCGGTAGATGGGAATGGGGCAGCTTGCCGCCATGGGCATGAAGGTGGCCCTGCTCGATGCAGGCCGACAAGGTGGGAAACACCTTGCCGGGGTTGAAAAGGCCGCCGGAATCGAAGGCGCACTTCACGCGATGCTGCTGCTCCAGCTCGGCTTCCGAGAACATGTCGGTCATCAGGTCGCGCTTTTCGATGCCCACGCCATGCTCGCCGGTCAAAACGCCGCCAACCTTCACGCACAGGCGCAGTATGTCGGCGCCGAAGGCTTCGGCGCGCTCGAACTCGCCCTCCTTCATCACGTCGAACAGAATCAAAGGATGCAGATTGCCGTCGCCGGCATGAAAGACGTTGCAGAAGCCCAGGCCGTATTTCTCCGACAGGCCCGCCATTTCCTCCAGCACCTGCGGCAGGGCATGGCGGGGAATGGTGCCGTCCATGCAGATCATGTCGGGGGCGATGCGGCCCATCGCGGCGAAGGCCGCCTTGCGACCCGACCAGATGCGCGCGCGCTGCTTCTCGTCGGTCGCCTCGAAGGTGCGCCCGCCGCAGGCCGCCACGATTTCGGTGACGCGGGCCATGTCGTGCGTGACGTCGGCCTGCACGCCGTCGCAGTCGATGATCAGGAGCGCCTCGGCATCCAGCGGATAGCCTGGCTGGTTGAAAGACTCGATGGCTTCGGCGGCGCGCTTGTCCATGAATTCCATGGCGGCGGGCACAACGCCGCCGGCAATGATCTCAGCCACGCATTTGCCTGCCGCGGGCACGGTGTCGAACGAGGCCAGCAAGGTGCGCGTGACCGGCGCCTTGCGCAAAATCCTGACGATCACTTCCACGACGACGCCCAGCAATCCTTCCGAGCCGGTGACCAGGCCCAGAAGGTCCAGCCCGCCCTGGGCGCCGCACTTGCCACCCAGGGTGACGATCTCGCCGCCCGGCAGCACCATGGTCACACCCAGGAGGTTGTTGGTCGTCAGGCCGTATTTCAGACAATGCAGGCCGCCGGAATTCTCCGCCACATTGCCGCCGATGGTGCAGGCGATCTGGCTGGACGGATCGGGCGCGTAATAGAAGCCGTTGGCTTCCACCGCACGGGTGATGTTCATGTTGGTGACGCCCGGCTCGACCACCACGCAGCCATTCTCGTAATCGACCTCGAGGATGCGCTTCATGCGGCCCATGCCGATAAGGATGCCGTCCTCGCGCGGCAGCGCCCCGCCCGACAGCGAGGTTCCGGCGCCGCGCGGAACGATGGGAATGGCTTCGGCCTGGGCGTATTTCAGGATCTCGCTGACCTGCTCGCGCGTCGAAGGCAGCACGCAGACCAGCGGCAGCTGATGATAGGTCGACAGGGCGTCGGCATCGTAGGTGGCAAGGCCGGACGGATCGGACACCACACCATCGGGAACGATGGTTTTGAGGGCCGCGGCGATCTCCGCGCGGCGGGCCAGAAGGGCTTGATTGGTGGGCGGAAGAAGCATCGGCGCCTGTATACAACAGGGCGCGGACGGGAACAGAGGCTTGTCGCCGTCCGAGAGAGAAGAAGCGGAAAAGCGGGCTGCTTTTCCCGGGCCGGCTTAGCCCTGGCGGGCCTTGAAGCGCGGATTCTTCTTGTTGATGACGTAAACACGGCCCTTGCGGCGGATCACGCGGCAATCCTTGTCACGCTTCTTGAGCGAACGGAGGGAGTTGCGAACTTTCATGACACGCGCCTTTGGGAACCCCGGACAAGGTCCGGGCCTTTGGTTTTGGAAGGCGCGGAAACTATGCGGGGCTTCCTTCCCTGTCAACCGGCGGCCCGCCCGAAAAAAGGGCCGATTTCCGCCGAAATCCGACATTTCGCGTGTTAGGTAAGAACGATGATGCTTTCCTTCCGCTCCTGGCCGCCCGTGACGCGCCTGGCTGCCCTGTCGGCATGCCTGATGGCGGTCGCCTGCGCGGTGGCGCCCAAGCCCGCGCCCCCGGTACCGCCCAGGGCGGCCATCCCCATTGCTCCGCCCCAGTTCAACAGCGGCGACAGCCGCTTCGACGCGTTCCTGATGGAGGCCCGCAAGGAGGCCCTGGCGGAAGGCATCGCACCGGCAACCTTTGACCGCGCCACGGCGGGACTGAGGCCGATCCCCGAGATCATGAACATGAACGCCAACCAGCCGGAATTCGCCCGGCCGGTCTGGGCCTATCTGGACACGGCGGTGTCCGCCCGGCGTGTCAGGGATGCCCAGGTGATGCTGGACCGCTATGGCGCGGTTCTGGACCGGATCGAAGCCCAGAGCGGAGTGCCCAAGGAGATCCTGGTCGCCATCTGGGGAATAGAGACGGACTATGGCGCCGCCACCGGCAGCTATCCCCTGTTCGCGGCGCTGGCGACGCTGGCCTATAGTGGACCGCGCGCCGATTATGCGCGGCCGGAATTCCTCGCGGCGCTGAAAATCTATCAGCAGCAGAACTACGCCCTGAGCCAGATGACCGGCAGCTGGGCGGGCGCCTTTGGCCAGACCCAGTTCACGCCCACCACCTTCCTGAAATTCGCCGCCGACGGCGACGGCGATGGACGGATCGATCTGTGGAACAGCCCGGCGGACGCGCTGGCCTCGGCGGCGCGGCTGCTGCGCGAACGCGGCTGGGAGACGGGCGAACCGTGGGGCCGTGAGGTGCGGCTGCCGAAAAATTTCCCCTACGAACTGGCGGACGGCGAAACCGCCCGCCCGATTGCGACCTGGCAAGAGCTGGGCGTGATGACCGCCACGGGCGATTGGCTGCCGTCATCGGCCGAGGACGCGGCTATCTACCTGCCCGCCGGCGCGAAGGGTCCGGCATTCCTGCTGTTTCCCAATTTCCGCGTGATCCTGAAATACAACAATGCCGCCAGCTATGCCCTGGCCGTGGGACTTCTGGCCGACCGCATGGCGGGCGCGGCGCCGGTGCGGCACAGCTGGCCGCGCGAAGAGCGGCCCCTGTCGCGCGAGGAGCGCGTCCGCTTCCAGCAGGCGCTGGCCGCGCAAGGCTTCGATCCGGGGCCGGCGGACGGAATACTGGGCCGGGGCACGCGCGCGGCGCTGCGCCGGTACCAGAAGGCGCATGGCCTGCCCGCCGACGGTTTTCCCACCACCGACCTGCTGGCGATGATGGACAAGGCGGCGCAACCCTAGCGCAACTTCTTGAAACGGACATTGCTGGTGTCGCTGCGCCCTTCGGCATCGACCACCGTGACACGGGCAAGCCCCTCGCCCGACGGCGCGTAAAGCGCGGGCGCGAACCGGTCGAAACTGCCCAGGAGCGCGCCATTCACCAGCCAGGTCAGGGGCGCCTTGCCGCCATCGGCCCTGAATTGCAGCGTCCGATACGCGGCATGTGAATCAGGCAGCGGCACCACCGCGCCATTGGGCGGCCAGGTGATGGAAGGCGGCGCAAGCTGCGCGGCCTGCTCGGCCTGTGCAGGCGCCGTCTCCTGCCGCGTGAAAACACGCAGCGACGGCGGCAGGTCGGATGTGGCGCGCGCGACGATCGCACCCGCCGGCACCGGCGGCGCGCGACGCTTGTCAGGGGGAAGCAGGCCAAACATCCTCAGCAGGATCGGCGCAGCGCTGTCGCGCCCGACATGATCGGGGCGCGGCGTGCCGTCGGCACGGCCCACCCATACCGCCACGGTGTAGTCGTTGGAGAAGCCCACCGACCAGGCATCGCGGAAGCCATAGGAGGTGCCGGTCTTGAAGCCGATGGTGCGCGGCCGCGCCAAACCCTGTCCCATCGCCCAACCGTCAGGAAGCGCCACGCCCTC
>JBEHXB010000158.1:0-5877 GCA_048498895.1 Pseudomonadota bacterium | reverse complement strand
GCGAGCCGATGCCAGAGGCCGAGGCGGCATTGGCACGCGCCAGGGCACGCCACGACAAGACGATGCGTGCACTAGCCGACGAGCGCGCGAAGATCGCCCGCCACATGGAGAATGAAGAAGAAAGCTGGCAGGCGGAAAGGGCCGGGCGGCAGGAAAGCCGGGAACTCTGGCAAGAGAAAGCTCTAACCACTGAAGCTGCTGACGTTTTTCAGCCCCGCGGATATAATACATAATCTCTATTGACATAGTATACTATATAGGGATTCAATTTCCCCGCAGCGGCGTGCTGCATTCATCGGGGGAGATTTCCGCGTGACCTTTCGATCCATTGGCCTTGCCGGCGCGGCAGCTTTCGCATTGACGGCGCCGGCCTTGGCCGCCGGTGCGGGAAGCACCGACGATCCCCGGCTTCAGGCCCTCGAGCAGCAGTTGCGTGACGTGCAGCGGCAGCTTTCCGAGCTGAAGGCCGCGCGCCGGGACGACAACTTCAACACCCTGTCGGACCTCAACCGCAGCACCAGCGCCCGGTATGACGACCTCAACGGCCGGCTGGAGCGGCCGCCTAAAACCGGAATCGACAATGGCCGTTTCACTATCGCCTCTGCGGATGGCGATTTCACCTTGTCGCTGCGCAGCCTGATCCAGTTCGACTATGGCTATTTCGCGCAAGGCAAGGGGCCGGCGGGCGTCGACCTTTCCAGCGGCAGCAATTTCCGCCGCGCCCAGTTCGGCTTTACCGGCACCGCCTGGCGCGACTGGTCCTACAACTTCACCTATGACTTCGGCGGCAACGGCATCGAGAAGAGCGGCTATATCTATAGCGCCTACCTTCAGTATGACGGGCTCAAGCCCTTCGGCGTGCGCGTCGGCGCCTTTGCCCCGCCCGCCGGCATCGAGGACGCCACCGGCTCGGCCGATCTGATCTTCCTGGAGCGGCCGGCGGTCGCCGACATCGCCCGCAATGTCGCTGGATCGCCCGGTCGCGAAGGCGTCAGCCTATTCGCGCAGGGCGACGATTATCTAGTGTCGGTGGCCTATACCGGCAAGAAGGCGACCGACGCGGCCACCTTCGATTCCCAGGAAGCGGTGGTGAGCCGCGCCTCCTGGCTGGCGGTGCGGTCGGCGAACTTCAACTGGCTGCTGGACGCCAGTCTCAGCCATGTGTTCAAGCTGGCCGATACCGCCGCGGGGTCGGATTCACCCAACAGCTTCAGTTTCAGCAACGGCCCGGAACTGGCGGTGGACTCGACCAGGACGGTCAACACCGGTGCCATCGACGCCAAGGCCGTCACCGAGTGGGGCTTCGAAACCGCTGCCACCTACGGGCCTTTTTACGCCCAGGGCGGCTATTTCCATTTCGACGTGACGCGCCGCACCCCCCTGCCCGATCCGGATTTTTCCGGCTGGTACGCGCTAGCAACCTGGTCGCTGACAGGCGAGTCCCGCCGTTATGACCCTGCAACCGCAAGTTTCCGCGGCCTGAAACCACTCCACCCGCTTGGCACCGACGGCGGCTTTGGCGCGTTTGAAGCGGTGACGCGGTTCAGCCGCATCGACCTGGATTATCAGCCGCTGCTGGCTGCGGGCGCCGGCGGGGTGAAGGGAGGCGTTCAGAATGTCTGGACACTGGGTCTCAACTGGTATCCGACCGGCGGCCTTCGCTTTGCGCTGGATTACGACAACATCCAGGTGAACCACATCAGCGCGCCGGCGTCAGACATATCCGCCAGCGCGATCGCCTTGCGCAGCCAGATTTCCTTTTAAGCAACTTGCCATCCGCAACAGGAGACAGGACATGAACAAAATCGCGTCGCTGCTGGCCGCAGCCGCCATCTTCGCGGCGACCGCCGCACAGGCCGCCGATTTCAAGCTGCTCAATGTCAGCTACGATCCCACCCGCGAGCTTTACCAGCAGGTGGGCAACGCCTTTGCCGCCGACTACAAGGCCAGGACTGGCGACACGGTCGTCGTCAGCAACAGCCATGGCGGCTCGGGCTCGCAGGCCCGCGCGGTGATCGACGGCCTGCAGGCCGATGTCGTCACCCTGGCGCTGGCGGCGGACATTGGCGCCATCCAGGCGCGCGGGCTGATCGTGCCCGGCTGGCAGAAACGCCTGCCCGACAATTCCTCGCCCTATACCTCCACCATCGTGTTCCTGGTCCGCAAGGGCAACCCCCGGAAGATCAAGGATTGGGGCGACCTGGTGAAGCCGGGCGTCCAGGTGGTCACGCCCAATCCCAAGACCAGCGGCGGCGCGCGCTGGGCTTATCTGGCGGCCTGGGACTGGGCGGCCAAGCAGCCGGGCGGCAACGCCGAAAAGGCCAAGGCCTTCGTCGCGGCCCTGTACAAGCATGTGCCGGTGCTGGACAGCGGCGCGCGCGGCTCGACAGTCACTTTCACCAAGCGCGGCATCGGCGATGTGCTGCTGTCGTGGGAAAACGAAGCACACCTGGCGCTGAAGGAGCAGGGCGGCGACCAGTATCAGATCATCTATCCCTCACGCTCCATCCTGGCAGAGCCGCCGGTCGCGCTGGTGGACAAGAATGTCGACCGTCACGGCACCCGCAAGGTGGCGGAGGCATTCCTGAAATTCCTCTATACGCCCAAGGCGCAGGAGATCGAGGCCAGGGCCTTCTATCGCCCGCGCAATCAACAAGTCGCCGCCAAATATAAGGGGCAGTTCCCCGCCATCAAGCTGTCCACCATCGACGAGGATTTCGGCGGATGGGCCAAGGCCCAGGCGACGCACTTCGCCGATGGCGGAGTATTCGACCAGATCTATCAGCCGGGCCGCTAGTCATGACCCAGGCAAGCATCGTATCCGCACCTCCCTGGGGCCGCCGGCGCGTTCTGCCCGGCCTGGGGTTGTCGCTGGGATTTACGGTCTTCTATCTCAGCGTGATCGTACTGATCCCCATGGCGGCCCTGTTCATCCGGGCCTTCGAGCCGGGACTGGACGGGCTGTGGCGTGCCATCGCAACACCGCGTGTGGCGGCGGCGCTCAAGCTGTCCTTCGGCATGGCGGCGCTGGCCGCGGTGATCGACAGCATATTCGGCTTTGTCATCGCCTGGGTTCTTGTGCGTTACCGATTTCCGGGCCGAAGGTTGCTCGGCGCGGTGATCGATCTGCCCTTCGCGCTGCCCACGGCGGTCGCGGGCATCGCCTTGTCCACCCTGTATGCGCCCAATGGCTGGCTGGGCATGCCGCTGGCGGAACACGGCATCCGCGTCGCCTATACGCCCTGGGGCGTGCTGGTCGCGATGACCTTCATCGGCCTGCCCTTCACCGTGCGAACGCTGGAGCCAGTCCTGGGTGAGTTCGGCCGCGACCTCGAGGAAGCAGCCGCCACGCTGGGGGCCACCCGCCTTCAGACCATCCGCAAGGTGATCCTGCCGCTGCTGGCGCCGGCGATCCTGACCGGGGGCGCCATGGCCTTCGCCCGCGCTGTTGGCGAGTATGGTTCGATCATCTTCATCGCCGGCAACCTGCCCGCCATCAGCGAGATCGCGCCGCTGCTGATCGTCACCAAGCTGGAACAATATGACTATGCCGGGGCCGCCGCCATCGGCGCGACGATGCTGATCGCCGCCTTTGCCGTTCTGCTGGCCCTGAACGGCTTGCAGATCTGGATGGGAAAGCGCCGATGAGCCGCACCGCGCTGACCCTCCCGACCGACGATCCGCTCTGGCTCAAGCTGCTGCTAGGCCTTGCCGCCATCGCCTTTGTGGGATTGATGCTGATCCTGCCGCTGGCGCTGGTGTTCCAGCAGGCGCTGGCCGAGGGCCTGACGGCGGCATGGGACGCCATCACCACCTCCAATGGCCTGGCCGCGATCCGGCTGTCGCTGATCGCCGCCGCGATCGCCGTTCCGCTCAATACCCTGTTCGGGATATCTGCCGCCTGGGCCATCGCCAAGTTCGACTTTCCGGGCAGGACGGCTTTGGTCTCGCTGATCGACCTTCCCTTCTCGGTCTCTCCGGTGATCGCGGGCCTGATCTATGTCCTGGTCTTCGGCATGCAGGGCTGGCTGGGCCCCGCCCTTGCCGAGCATGACATTCATATCCTGTTCGCGCTTCCGGGCATCGTGCTGGCGACCATATTCGTCACCTTCCCGTTTGTGGCGCGCGAATTGATCCCGCTGATGACCGACCAGGGGCGCGAGGAGGAGGAAGCCGCCATCTCGCTGGGCGCATCGGGCCTTTCCACCTTTGTGCGCGTGACCCTGCCCAACATCAAATGGGGCCTGCTTTACGGAGTCCTGCTCTGTAACGCCCGCGCGCTCGGCGAGTTCGGCGCGGTATCGGTTCTCTCCGGCCATATCCAGGGCCAGACCAACACCATGCCGCTGCATGTCGAGCTGCTCTACAACAATTACGATTATGTCGGCGCCTTTGCGGTGTCGGCGCTGCTGGCCCTGCTTGCCCTTGTCACCCTTGCCCTAAAATCGCTGCTGGAATGGCGCTATGCCGACGCGCTGGCCGCCATTCACCGCCATTAGGAGCCTGCAATGTCCCTCATCGTCGACTCCATCACCAAGCAGTTCGGCCGCTTCGCCGCGCTGAACGGCGTCAGCTTCACCGCGCCCCAGGGCGGGTTCATTTCCCTGCTCGGGCCGTCGGGATCGGGCAAGACCACGCTCCTGCGCATCCTGGGCGGACTGGAATTCGCCGACGGCGGCAGTGTGCGGTTCGCCGACCTGAACTGGCTCGACATGCCGGCGCGCACGCGCAATGCCGGCTTTGTCTTCCAGCACTACGCCCTGTTCCGCCATATGACGGTCGCGCAGAACATCGCCTTCGGGTTGCAAGTGCGCCCGCGAAACCGGCGTCCCAGCCGCGCCGACATCCGGTCCCGGATCGCCGAATTGCTGCAACTGGTCCAGCTTCCTGGCCTGGAGTCGCGCTATCCCAGCCAGCTTTCGGGGGGCCAGCGGCAACGCGTGGCGCTTGCGCGCGCCCTGGCGATCGACCCGCGCATGCTGCTGCTAGATGAGCCCTTCGGCGCGCTCGATGCCAAGGTCCGAAAGGAATTGCGCGCGGACCTGCGCCGCATACACGACCATGCCGGCGTTACCACGGTCTTTGTCACGCACGACCAGGAAGAAGCGTTCGCCGTCGCCGATCTGGTGGCGGTGATGAAAGACGGCCGAATCGAGCAGTTCGGCACGCCCCCCGAAGTCCGCCGGGCGCCCGGGACAGCCTTTGTGCGGGAGTTCCTTTCACAATAGCGCCAGGCCCAGCCCGCCCACAGCGAGCGAAGCGCCTCAGGACGGGCCGCTGGAAAATCCACCTGGGCGTGCCGCCAGCGTAATGCGTGGTGTCCCAGGCCGGACTGGAAAATAACCTTGAGCGTGTTTGGCACTAAAAGGCAGTGCGACGCTTCGAGCGCTAGCTCCCATGGTTAGTTTTCTGGACCATTCCCTGGACCACGACAGGGAGTAATTCATCTGAATCAGACGCAACTAGGTTGCTAAGCACGTGGCGCTAACCACTTGGCATAACGAAGTAGATAGTAATTATTGGAGATAGGTTTTATCGGTACGGCTGTATTTCGAGTGCGGTGCCTTCAACCACTCGACCACCTGTCCGCCGGTGGTGATAAGGGAGCGCCCGGCCAAGACAAGCCGTTTTGCGTCCTTCCAGAACCGGCTTTTGCCCACCATCGGCGCCCTGATGCCCCGTACCCAGGCCGGGTTCAGCCCAGCGCCACCCGAACCGCCTTTTCGATGGTTTCGGGCGGGCTTTCGCCCTGCCAGATATCGATGATCCGCCCATCGCGGCCCACCAGCATCTCGACCGGCAGGCCCAGAATGCCGCCATACCGTTCGGCCAGCTTTGCATCCCCCATCACGACCGGATAATTCACTTTCAATCGCG
>JBEHXB010000157.1:0-5897 GCA_048498895.1 Pseudomonadota bacterium | reverse complement strand
ATGCTGGGCAACGTCATCCTGTTCCGGCAGCCCTGGGCGCTCCTGCTGCTGGTCGCGGTTGTCGCCATGCTGGTCGCGCGCAGCCATTTCGAGGAAAAGGTCCTGCTGGAAGCCTTCCCCGAATATGCCGCCTATCGCGCGAAGACCTGGCGGTTTGTTCCCGGCGTCTGGTGACGCGAACGCCGCGAGCACAGGCGCGCGGCCGGGGTCGGCCAGCGCGCGGGCTCAGATGAACTCGACCTTCAGGATTTCGTACGAGCGGGCGCCGCCGGGCGCGGCAACTTCCACCGTGTCGCCCTTGGATTTGCCGATCAGCGCCCGTGCGATGGGCGACGACAGCGAGATCCGGCCCCGCTTGGCGTCGGATTCCACATCGCCCACGATCTGGAACTTGCGCTTCTCGTCGGTGTCCTCATCGACCAGGGTGACGGTGGCGCCGAACTTCACGCTGGTGCCCGACAGCTTGGCGACATCGATGATCTCGGCACGGCCGATCTGGTCTTCCAGTTCCATGACGCGGCCTTCGATGAAGCTCTGGCGCTCCTTGGCGGCGTGATATTCGGCATTTTCCGACAGGTCGCCATGGGCGCGCGCTTCGGCGATCGCCTTGATCACCTCGTGACGATCCTCATGTTTGAGGCGATTCAGCTCGTCCTCCAGGGCCTTGAAGCCCGCAGCGGTCATCGGAATTTTTTCCATGGCACGTCCCGTCCTGTCCAAAGGGCAAAAAATCCCTCGCGCTGCCGTCGCTTTTGCCGGCTGCCGCGAGAGACTCTATAGCTAAGGCACTGAAATCGCCGGGTTTTCTGTAAAATTACGCCGGCGGTGCTTTATAAAGAGTAGGACTGGAGTGGGGCGACTTCAAGAGAGCCGGTCTTGAGTGCCTTGATCGCCTGGGTGGCCGCCAGCGCGCCCGCCATCGTCGTGTAATACGGTACTTTCAGCGTCAGCGCCGCCCGGCGGATGGACGAGGAGTCGGCCAGCGCCTGCTGCCCGTCCGTCGTGTTGAACACCAGGTGGATTTCCCCGTTCTTCAGCGCGTCCACCACATGCGGGCGCCCTTCCAGCACCTTGTTGATGACCGCGACCGGCAGGCCCGCCGCTTCCAGCACCCGCGCGGTGCCGCGTGTGGCGATCAGGGCAAAGCCCATGTCCACCAGTTCCCGGGCCGGCGTCACGATCAGGTCCTTGTCGGCATCGCGCACGGAAAAGAACACCCTGCCGGTGACGGGCAGGCGGGTACCTGCGCCGATCTGGCTCTTGGCAAAGGCGCGGGCAAAGCTTGTGTCGGTGCCCATGACCTCGCCGGTGGAGCGCATTTCCGGTCCCAGCACCGTATCCACGCCGGGGAACCGGTTGAAGGGGAGCACGGCTTCCTTCACCGAGACATGGGAAGGATTGGGTTTTTTCAGCCTCATGGAGGCCAGCGTCTCACCCGCCATCACGCGCGAGGCGATTGCCGCCACCGGAAGGCCGATCGCCTTGGCGACAAAGGGTACCGTGCGGCTGGCGCGGGGATTGACCTCGAGCACATAGATCTCGCCGCCCTGGACGGCGTACTGGACATTCATCAGTCCACGGACGTTAAGCGCCCGCGCCATGGCCTCGGTCTGGCGCTCGATCTCGGCGATCAGCTCTTTCGACAACGAGCGCGGCGGGAGCGAGCAGGCGCTGTCACCGGAATGCACGCCGGCCTCCTCGATATGCTCCATGATGCCGGCGATGAAGACACCGCCGTCCTTGTCGCAGATCGCGTCCACGTCCACTTCCGTGGCGCGGTTGAGGAAACCGTCGATCAGAACCGGATTGTCGCCGCTGATGCGGAACAGCTCCCCCGATTCCACCTGTTTCTTCACTTCATTCTCGTCGGAGACGATCACCATGCCGCGCCCGCCCAGCACATAGGACGGCCGCAGGATCACCGGATAGCCGATTTCATTGGCGATGCGGATGGTTTCCGCGGCCGTCATCGCGGTGCCGTTGCGCGGCTGCTTCAGGTTCAGCTCCTGCAGCAGGACCTGGAAGCGCTTGCGATCCTCGGCAAGGTCGATGGCGTCGGCGCTGGTGCCCAGGATCGGCACGCCGGCGTCGCGCAGGCCATTGGCCAGCTTCAGCGGCGTCTGGCCGCCGAACTGCACGATCACGCCGGCCAGCGTGCCTTTCTCTTCTTCCTTGTGGATGATCTCCAGCACGTCTTCCAGGGTCAGCGGCTCGAAATAGAGCCGGTCCGAGGTGTCGTAGTCGGTCGAAACCGTCTCGGGATTGCAGTTGACCATGATGGTCTCATAGCCCGCCTTGGACAGGCTGAAGGCGGCATGGCAGCAGCAATAGTCGAACTCGATGCCCTGGCCGATGCGGTTGGGCCCGCCGCCCAGGATGATGATCTTCCTGGCGTCGGTGGGATTGCTTTCGCACACCGTTTTGCCGCCGACCGGAAATTCAAAGGTCGAATACATGTAGGGCGTCAGCGCCTCGAATTCCGCGGCGCAGGTGTCGATGCGCTTGAAGCAGGGCCGCACATCCAGCGCGTGGCGGGCGATGCGGATATCGGCTTCTTTTTTACCGGCCAGCTTCGCCAGCCGCGCGTCCGAGAAGCCCATCGACTTCAGGCGGCGAAGGCCCGCCGCGTCCGTGGGCAGCCCTTCCTTCTGGATGCGCTGCTCGGTGCGCACGATGTTCTCGATTTCGCCCAGGAACCAGGGATCATAGCCGGTGATGCGCTGGATCTCCTCCAGCGGGAAATCGTGGCGCATTGCCTGGGCGGCCAGGCGCAGCCGGTCGGGCGTCGCCCTGGCCAGCGCGGCGCGGATTTCGGTGACGTCGGTGGACAGCGCGATCTCGTCCAACCCGGCCAGGCCGGTTTCCAGCGAGCGCAGCGCCTTTTGCAGGGATTCGCCAAAGGTGCGGCCGATGGCCATGGCCTCGCCCACCGATTTCATCGAGGTCGTCAGCAGCGGTTCGGCGCCGGGAAATTTCTCGAAGGCGAAGCGCGGGATCTTCGTCACCACATAATCGATGGACGGCTCGAAGCTGGCGGGGGTGACCTTGGTGATGTCGTTCTTCAGCTCGTCCAGCGTGTAGCCGACCGCCAGCTTGGCGGCGATCTTGGCGATGGGAAAGCCGGTGGCCTTCGACGCCAGCGCCGACGAACGCGACACCCGCGGATTCATCTCGATCACCACCATGCGGCCGTCTTTCGGATTGACGGCGAACTGCACATTGGAACCGCCGGTCTCCACCCCTATCTCGCGCAGCACCGCGATCGAGGCCGAGCGCATGCGCTGATATTCCTTGTCGGTCAGGGTCAGGGCAGGGGCGATGGTGATGGAATCGCCGGTATGCACGCCCATGGCGTCGATATTCTCGATGGAGCAGATGATGATGCAGTTGTCGGCCTTGTCGCGCACCACCTCCATCTCGAATTCCTTCCAGCCCAGCACCGATTCCTCGATCAGCACCTCGCGGGTGGGGCTGGCCTCCAGGCCGCTCTCCACGATGGCGAAGAACTCCTCGCGATTGTAGGCGATGCCGCCGCCGGTGCCGCCCATGGTGAAGCTGGGGCGGATCACCGTCGGCAGGCCCACCTGGTCCAGCGCCGCCAGCGCGCGCGAGAAGCTTTCCGGCGCCAGTTCGGTAACCGCGTTGCCGGCGCCGTCGAACATGGGCTTGCCGTCCTGGTCCATCTTCTGGCGAAGCTGGCCCTTCAGGGTTATGCCCTTGGGGACCTCCAGGCCGATCTTGCCCATCGCCTGCTTGAAGCGCTCGCGATCCTCGGCCTTGTCGATGGCGTCGGCGGTGGCGCCGATCAGTTCGACATTGTGCCGGTCCAGCGCGCCCATCTTGCGCAGGCTGAGAGCGGTGTTCAGCGCCGTCTGGCCGCCCATGGTGGGGAGCAGGGCAAAGACGCGGCCCTCCGGGACGTTGGGCCGCTCGCGGGCGATGATCTTCTCGACGAATTCGGGCGTGATCGGCTCGATATAGGTCGCGTCCGCCATCTCCGGGTCGGTCATGATGGTGGCGGGGTTGGAGTTGACCAGCACCACCCGGTAGCCTTCCTCGCGCAGCGCCTTGCAGGCCTGGGCGCCGGAATAATCGAACTCGCAGGCCTGGCCGATGACGATGGGCCCCGCGCCGATGATCAGGACGGTGTGGATGTCTGTTCTTTTCGGCATGGGCCCATCTCGGATTGGCGCGTGAAAAGACCCACGCGGGCAAGCGCGTCGGACCGGCCTGGGATGCAGGTTAAGGGGGGTGTTTAGTGCGCCAGGGAGGGGGGCGCAACCCCTTAAATCGCCGCGCCGTCAACTCTTCCAGCGCAGGACCCGTTCCTGCACGGGATTGACGAATTCCGTGCCTTTTTCGGTCGATTCGAGCCACGCTTTCTTCACGCGGGTGTACCAGATGGCGGGCTGGTCGCCGTCCTGGATCAGCATCAGGTTGGGGTTGAATTTCAGCCCCTCGCGCTGCAGTTCCACGATCTTGCGGTCGTCGCCGATGAAGGTGGGGCCCAGAAGCCAGAACAGCGGCAGGATGAAGCTGAGCCACCAGGGGAACCAGAACACCTGGATGATGTCGGTATTGTCGGCGTCGCGCGGGGTGCAGACCGTCAGGCCCACGATCTTGAACGGCTTGCCGAACAGCCGCCCCCGCAGTGTTTCAAAGCGGGTCGAAGGCAGTTCGAAGGTGATCTCGGTGGTCACATCGCCCAAAAGCGCATAGGCGGGCTTGGACGGCTTGTGCGCCGTCATTACAAAGCCGGTCGGCAGCGGCGCGTAATGTTTTTCCTTCAGCCGCGGTTTGCGCTTCCACCACCAATGGTCGTGAACATAGGCGGCATGGGCCGGGTCCATCAGCCCGATCACGGCATGATCGATGGAGCAGCGGAAGCGCTGCGTCTCATGCCATCTGATTTTCTTCACCGGCACGTCGATCTTCGGCGGTTCGCCTTTCGGCGTTGTGCCCGGCTTTGCCGCGACATAGACCCAGATCAGGCCGGCATCCTCGCGCACGGGATAGGAGCGCACCTTTATCTTCGTGCAGTCCATGTCCTGTCCGTCCACAAGGGAAGGAATCAGGCTGCACACACCGTCCTTGCGGAATTCCCAGCCGTGATAGGGGCACTGCACCGCCCCGCCGGCGAGAATCTTCCCCGCCGACAGCGGCACGCCGCGATGGGGACAGATGTCGCGCATGGCGAACACCGTCCCGTCCTTGCCCCGGCCCAGCAGCACCGGTTCGCCCAGCAGCATCTCGCGGCGCATCCGGCCCGGCTTCAGCGAGGCCGACAGAGCCGTCATGTACCAGAGATCGCGCACAAAAAGCTGATCGCCCGTGCCCGCCTCTGTGCTGCCCCGGCCCATGGCAACAGTTTCGGTCATGGCGCAACTGCTTAGAGAAAAGGCCGGGCCCCGGCAAGCACAGGCGCGCGCAGCGGGTTTTGCGGGCGGCGGCCGCTTGGGCGCGCGCGACGCGGCGCATGCCAGTGCGCCGCGTCAGGCGAAATGGCGCCGATTGGAGGCGGCGTTAAATGGACTTTACCCAGTCTCACGGCGGGGTAGGCTCCGGCCCATGAAAGCCATCATTGATCGCAGGCTCCTCAGCCGGGCCGTCCTGGTTGGGGTTGTGTTCGAGGTCGGCCTGGTCGTGGCCGGCCACTACAAGCCGTGGATCATGGCGCACTTCCTGTTGTTCTGCGCCATGATGATCGCGGGCACCGCCGGGCTGCTTTATGCCCGCGAGCTGGCGGGCGGTTTCGCCAAAGGCGCCCTTGGCGGCCTGGTCTGCGGTGCGGCCTGCGGCCTGACCGCGGTAGGCCTTTTGAATTTGCTGGGCGACCGGCCCGATATCTTCCTGCCCTATGGCGTGTTGGTGATGACATTCACCGGCGCCATTGGCGG
>JBEHXB010000156.1:0-5898 GCA_048498895.1 Pseudomonadota bacterium | reverse complement strand
CGCGTCGAAGTGGCGCCCTACAAGAAGGGCGCGATGGATTTCGTGCTGTGGAAGCCTTCCGACGACGGCACGCCGGGCTGGGACAGCCCTTTCGGCCGTGGCCGCCCCGGTTGGCATCTGGAATGTTCCGCGATGGCGGGCAAGTACCTGGGCGATACCTTCGACATCCATGGCGGCGGCATCGACCTGCAATTTCCTCATCACGAGAACGAGATCGCCCAAAGCGAATGCGCCAATCACGCGCCTTTCGCCAGGGTGTGGCTGCACAACGGCTTCCTGCAGGTGGAAGGCGAGAAGATGTCCAAGTCGCTGGGCAACTTCTTCACCATCCGCGAGCTTCTGGCCGACTGGCCGGGCGAGGTGCTGCGGTTCAACATGCTGCGCACCCATTACCGCCAGCCCATCGACTTCACCTTTGCTGGCCTGCGGGAAAGCTGGAAGATGCTGGAACGCTGGTATGCGGTGACCGAGCCGCTGGCCGATCCCGCGCCTGACGCCGCCTTTCTGGAGGCGCTGCGCGACGACCTCAACACTCCCGCCGCCATCGCCGCCCTGCACCAGGCGAATGATCTGGCGCTGGCGGGCGGACTGGGCTTTCTGGGCTTCTCCAATGTCCAGATGAAGATCGCCGCGAAGACCGCGGTGGACACGGTCGCCATCGCCGACGCCATCGCCGCGCGCAACGCCGCGCGCAAGGCCAGGAATTTTGCCGAAAGCGACCGCATCCGCGATGAATGGCTGGCCAGAGGCATCCTCTTCAAGGACGGGCCGGACGGCACCACCTGGGAGGTGAAGAAATGACGTCTCCCGCCTCCGGCTTGCATGCCTATCCGCACTCCCTATCCAGCAACACCGCGCGCTATCGTGCCGCCATGAGCGATTTGATCCTGACCCCTGTCCTTGCCGCCGCGCTGGCCAAACCCATGCGCCGCCGCCCATTGCACAAGGAGGGAGGGGGCAAGCAAAAATCCCCGCACAATTATGTTGCCGAAGGCGAAAAGCGCAGGCCCGGCGCGCCCTTGGGCAACCGCAGTGCCGCCTGCCGCGACGCCGCCCTGCTGGACAGGCGTGCGCGTCTTCGCGCCGTCCAGTCGGTGGTGGACGACACCCGCGCGCTGGCCCGCGCCATCGAGGCGGCGGTGGATGAAGGCGTGAAAGCGCGCGCCCGCCTGTCCACGCTTCTGCTGCCGGGGGCGCGGCCATGACCACAGTTCAAAAAGAGCGGCTTTATATCTTCGACACCACCTTGCGCGACGGCGCCCAGACCACGGGCGTGGATTTCTCGGTGGAAGACAAGCGCCAGATCGCGCTCGTGCTCGACAAGCTCGGCGTCGACTATGTCGAAGGCGGTTGGCCCGGCGCCAATCCCACCGATACCGCGTTCTTCGCCGCGCCGCCCGCGCTGACCAGGGCGCGCTTCACCGCCTTCGGCATGACCAAGCGGTCGGGCCGCAGCGCCGCCAACGATCCCGCCCTGGCGCAGGTGCTGGATTCGGGCGCGCCGGCCGTCTGCCTGGTCGGCAAGAGCTGGGACTTCCAGGTCGATGTGGCGCTGGAAATCCCGCGCAGCGAGAATATCGACAATATCGCCCGCTCCATCGAAGCCGCCGCTGCCAGGGGCGAGGCGATGCTGGACGCCGAGCATTTCTTCGACGGGTACAAATCCAATCCGCAATATGCGCTGGACTGCGTGAAGGCGGCCCTGGACGCCGGCGCGCGCTGGCTGGTGCTGTGCGACACCAATGGCGGCACCATGCCGGAGGATGTCTATCGCATCGTGTCGGAGGTGAAGGCGAAACTGCCGCAGGCCCGGCTGGGCATCCATGCCCACAACGACACCGGCCAGGCGGTGGCGGTGAGCCTGGCGGCGATCCGGGGCGGCGCGCGCCAGCTCCAGGGCACGCTGAACGGGCTGGGCGAGCGCTGCGGCAACGCCAACCTCTGCACACTCCTGCCCAACCTGATGTTGAAGGAGCCATTCGCCTCGCGGTTCGAAACAGGTGTCGGCAGCGAGCAGCTTGCGCGCATCACCCATGTCTCGCGCCTTCTGGACGAGATTCTCAACCGCGCGCCGGCGCGCCATGCGCCTTATGTCGGCCCGTCAGCCTTCGCCCACAAGGGCGGGCTTCATTCCTCGGCGGTGCTCAAGGACCCCACGACCTACGAGCATGTGAAGCCGGAAAGCGTCGGCAATGTCCGCGTCATTCCGGTGTCGGACCAGTCGGGCCGCGCCAATGTGCTGGCGCGGCTGAAGGAAGTGGGCATCGCGCTCGAGCCCAGGGACCCGCGCGTGTCGCGCCTGCTGGAAGACATCAAGCAGCGTGAATTCCAGGGCTATGCCTATGACGGGGCGGAAGCCAGCTTCGAGCTGCTGGCGCGGCGCGCGCTGGGCCAGGTGCCCGATTATTTCACCGTCGATTCCTACCGTGTCAGCGTGGAACGGCGCCGCGACGGCCACGAATTCGTCTCGGAGTCCGAGGCGGTGGTCCGCCTGAAGGTGGCGGGCAAGAAGATCCACAGCGTGGGCAGCGGCAATGGTCCGGTCAACGCGCTGGATGCGGCGCTGCGCAAGGACCTGGGCAAGTATTCGTCCTACCTGCAGGACCTGCGCCTGGTGGACTTCAAGGTGCGTATCCTCACCAGCGGCACCGAAGCCATCACCCGCGTCATGGTCGAAAGCGCCGACGGCAAGGGCAACCGCTGGTCCACGGTGGGCCTGTCGGAAAACATCGTCGATGCCTCTTTTGAGGCGCTGACCGACTCCATCACCTACAAGCTGCTGCGCGATGGCGCACAAGTGGGTTGACGGGCAAGGGATGACGGGCCTAGCGCCGCGCGCCGGCTGCCAGCCCTGCCTGCAGCATCATCAGCGCGGAATCCGCGCCCTCGGCCAGGTGATAGAGGTCCAGGACCTTTGCCTTGGCGAAGCCTGCCTTGATCATGTGCCGCAGAAGCGTGTCCAGGGCATCGAAATAGCCGTCGACATTGACCACGACGATCGGTTTCCTGTGCACGCCGAGTTGGGCTTCGGTCGCCACGTCGAAGAACTCGTCCATGGTGCCAAGTCCGCCGGGCAGCACCACAAAGGCGTCCGACATCTGCAGCATCAGCATCTTGCGCTCCTGCATGTGGGGCGTGACGATCAGCTTTTCCTGTGGCGAGATTTCCGGCTCGATCGCCTGCAGGAAAGCGGGCATGATGCCTTGCACGTCGGCGCCGCCGGCCATGGCGGCGCGTGCGGCCTCGCCCATCAGGCCCAGGCCGCCGCCCCCGAACACGAGGGAACCGCCCATCGCGGCGATTCCGGCGCCGACGGCACGGGCCGTCTCGGCGAACCGGGGATTATCGCCATAAGATGCGCCGGCGAAGACGCAGATGGCAGGATTGGTGCTATTACGGGGTTTTGTGGATGTGTCCATATCGCGGGCGGGGTTGCGCGGGGGCGCGCATCTTTCTAAATCTGCAATTCCTTAGACGGGTTCTGCCCCCTTTCCAACGGAGAATTTCGTGCCACGCTGGTTGATTATCCTGGGTACCGTGGCGCTGATCGCCCTGATCGCCGGATTTCTTACCTTCGGCGGCGGGAATATGGGGCACTGAATGACTGACCAGGGCGGCGATGCCCCCAGTTTCCGGCCGCTCTGGCGGCTGATGCCCTATCTGTGGCCCAAGGGACGGCCGGACCTGAAGGCGCGCGTCGTCCTTTCCATCGTCTTCCTGATGCTGGCGATCGGGGCCACCACCGTCTCCCAGCAGTTTCTGGGCGCGGCGGTGGACGCTTTCGGCACCACGCCCGAGCGCGCCTCGCTGATGGTGGTGATCGCATTGGTGGCGACCTATGCGATGTCGCGCGTGCTGATGCAGGCCTTCGCCCAGCTGCGCGACGGCGTCTTCGCCAAAGTCCAGTACCACGCCATGCGCGAGGTCGCGGTCGAAACCTTCGCCCATGTTCACACCCTGTCGCTGCGCTTCCATCTGGAACGCAAGACCGGCGGGCTTTCGCGCATCATCGAGCGCGGCACGCGCGGCATCGACAATATCCTGTCCTTCGCCCTGTTCAGCATATTTCCCATCTTCTTCCAGGTGCTGATCTACAGCGCCATGCTCTACTATTTCTTCAACATCTGGGTGGCGCTGAGCGCGATCGCGATGGTGGCGGGCTATGCCTGGTTCACCTTCATCGTCACTCGCTGGCGCATCGCCTTCCGCCGCGAGATGAACCAGTCCGATACCGATGCCAACACCAAGGCTGTGGACAGCCTGCTCAATTTCGAGACGGTCAAGTATTTCAACAACGAACGGCATGAGACCCGGCGCTACGACCAGTCGATGGAGCGTTATTCGCAGGCCTCGGTCCAGTCGCAGATATCGCTGTCCATTCTCAACACCGGCCAGGCCGCGATCATGGCGCTGGGCCAGGGCCTTGTCCTGGTGCTGGCGGCGCTGATGGTCAAGTCGGGCGAGGTCAAGCTTGGCCAGTTCGTCGCCGCCAACCTGATCATTATCCAGCTCTACCAGCCGCTGAATCTCCTGGGCACGGTCTATCGCGAGATCACCCAGGGACTGGTGGACATGGAAGCGATGTTCCGCCTTCTGCACCAGCCCCAGGAGGTGGTGGACAAGCCCGGTGCGAAGCCGCTGCTGGTCACGGGCGGCGAGATCAGGTTCGACAATGTCGTGTTCGGCTACGATCCCGAGCGCGTGGTGCTGAAGGGCATCAGCTTCACCGTGCCCGCCGGCAAGACGGTGGCGGTCGTGGGACCATCCGGCGCCGGCAAATCCACCATCAGCCGCATCCTCTACCGCTTCTACGATATTCAGGGCGGAGCGGTGACCATCGACGGCCAGGACATACGCGATATCACCCAGGAATCGCTGCGCGCGGTGATCGGCATCGTCCCCCAGGATACCGTGCTGTTCAACGACACGGTGAAATATAACATCGCCTACGGCCGCATCGGCGCCAGCGCGGCGCAGATCCGCGAGGCCGCGCGCCTGGCCCAGATCGACAAATTCATCGACCTTCTGCCCCAGGGCTACGAGTCCATGGTGGGCGAGCGCGGCCTTAAACTTTCGGGCGGCGAGAAGCAGCGCGTGGCGATCGCCCGCACGATCCTCAAGAACCCGCCGATCCTGCTGCTGGACGAGGCCACCAGCGCACTGGACACCGGAACCGAGCGCGAAATCCAGAGCGCGCTCAACAAGGTGTCGGAGGGGCGCACATCGCTGGTCATCGCGCACCGGCTCTCCACTGTTGTCGATGCCGACGAGATCCTGGTGCTCGATCACGGCCAGATCATCGAGCGTGGCCGCCATTCCCAGCTTCTGGCGCTGGGCGGCCATTACGCCTCCATGTGGAACAAGCAGCGCGAGGCCGCTGCCGCCCGCGAAAAGCTCAAGGAAGTGGAGAACGATCCCGACGTGGCGCCTGGGATCGCGAAGGCGACTTCAGTGTGAAGCGGGTGGCGCCAGTCCGGCCGCCTAGCGGTGGCGGAATATCCGCCGCGGCAGCAGGACCAGCGGCACAAGCGGCAAAGGCCCCAGCAGGGCCGCCGCCACCATCCAGCGCAACACCGGCCGGCCGCGCCGGTGTGCCAGCCATTGGGCGCACAGGACCGAGAGAAGTGTCAGGCTGGCGAGAAGAATCCAGAATGCCGTTCCGGACGCCATCAGCCGATGATCTCGACGCGGTCGACTTCCACGCCCTTGTTGCCCTGGCGCGTGGAGTAGCGGATGCGCTGTTCCGGCTCGACCGCCTGGATGCCCGAGCGACGAAGCGCGCTGGCATGCAGATAGATATCGCCCGAGCCGCTGTCCGGCATCACGAATCCGAAGCCCTTCTGGTCGTTGAAGAACTTGATCTTGCCTTCGACCATCGGGCCGGAAGGGCCACTGTCG
>JBEHXB010000155.1:0-5909 GCA_048498895.1 Pseudomonadota bacterium | reverse complement strand
CAGGGGCACGCGATTGGCATCGATGGCCACGCCGCGCTGGGTGGCCGGTTCGCAGAAGGCATCGCGCTCCAGCCAGAGCAGCGCACCCACATCGACGGCGGCGCGGTGCAGCTCGTAGCGGCCCGCCGAGATCTTGGTGAGGTCCATGATCTGGTTGATGATCTTCAGCAGGTTGGTGCCGCCCTGGCGGATAAGCCCGGCATATTCGCGGATCTGGTCGGCGCTGACCCGGTCGGCCAGCGTCGCCATCAGGTCGGAAAAGCCCAGAATGGCATTCAGCGGCGTCTTGAGTTCATGGCTCATGGTGCGCAGCAGCGTCGTCTTGGCGCGGTCGGCGCGCGCCGTCGCCTGGTCCAGCCGGAGCGTCAGGTCGGCCAGATAGGCGCTCTGGCGCCGGGCCTCCGCGCGCGAGCGCTCCAGCGCGGTGTTCTGTTCGGCCAGCGCCGCCTCGGCGCGTTCCTTGTCGGTAATGTCGGTGAAGACGATCGCGCGCCCGCCATCCGGCGTGCCGCGGTCGCGCACCAGATACGCCTGGCCGGTCCGCGTCCTGATCGTGAGATAGCCCGCCGGCATGGCGTGGCTCTCCAGCCGCCGCTTCAGCCACGCTTCCGTGTCTTCCTCGAACGCGATGCGGCCCGAGCGGGTGACCAGTGTCACCACTTCCTTGAAGGTCCGGCCCGCCAGCGTGTCCAGTTCCACGCCGACAAGGCGGGCGTAAAGCGCGTTGGCCATTACCAGGCGGTCGGCACGGTCATAAAACGCAAAGGCGTCCGCCGACAGCGCCACGGCTTCCTCCAGCCGGGAAAACTGCGCGCGCGCCTGGGTGACGTCGCTCCACAGAAGGATGGCCGCGCCATCCCTGGAATGGCGCGCCTTTACCTCCACCACCCGCCCGCCCGCCAGCGCGATATCGCATGGGGCGTAGTTGCCGGGCTGCAGCTGCGCCATGCAGCGGGCAATGAAAGCCTCGATGCCGGCGACCAGCGCGGCGGGCGCGATCTCTCCGCCTGCCACCATCTGCCGGAGTACTTCTTCATAGTGATGGCCCAAAAGCTCCTCGTGCGGCGGTATGCCGGCGAAGAGATGGTTCAGGTGCGCGTTGGCATAGGTCAGCCGGCCCTGTGTGTCGAAGGTGGTGACGGCAACGCGCAGGGTATCCAGCAACGGCAGCAGGGCCAGCATGTCCGGGCCCGGCTCGGCAATGCGTGCGGGTTGCGCTTTCGTCACCGTGATCCCGTGGCTGCGGTCAGCCCTTTCGGGCGGCCTGTTCGACGGAAGTGTGCCGGTCGCGGGTTTCGGATTGGTTAGGGTTCCGGCCGAAGTGTTGCCGAAGTCTGACTGCAACCGGCGGCTGTTCAAACTTCATTAACGCTGATCGGCAAAAATGTGGGGGTTGCGTAATCGGGCCAGCGGCCCGGGGTAGAGGCAATGTTGCGGTATCCCTTCGCCGACGATGGCGGCCAGCGCCGCCGCTTTGTGGCCGTCCAGGCCGCCAAGGGGGCGGTGGGCGCGCTGCTGGGCCTGGGCTTTTTCGGGCTTGTCGACCGGCCCAGCCTGGCCGAAGTCCTGGCCGTGGCCGGACTGATGGCCCCGGCGCTGCTGGCGGTTCTGGGCCTGACCCGCCTCCCCTTGGCCCTTCTGGAAGAAGTGGGACTGAGCTTTTTCGCCTTGCTGGTGGGCTATCTGGCGGCGCTGACGGGCGGCTTGTCGTCGCCGCTCCTGATCTGGTTCATGCTGGTGCCGGCGGAAGCGGCGCTGGCCGGCGGACGGCCCGCCGTCACCCGGGCAGGGTTCGCCGCCGGGCTGGCGCTGGTGGCGCTGGCCGGGCTCGAGGCCTCCGGCATGCTGCCGGTTTCCCGCCTGACCTTGCCGGGCGCCTTGCCGATGTGGGCGGTCTATGCCGTTTCGGTGCTGGCGGCCCTGGTGCAGGCGGTGCTGATCGCCGCCGCTGCGCAGGATCGCCAGCGCGCCGCCGATGCCGCCGCCGCGGAAGGCACGGCGATGTATCGGTTCCTGGCCGACAATTCCATGGACCTGATCACGCGACATTCAACCGATGGTTGTGTCCGTTTCGCCAGCCCCGCCACCCATGCGCTCCTGGGCCGCGCGCCCGAGGAGATACTGGGCCTGGCGCCGGCCGAACTGGTCCATCCCGACGATCTGAAGGCGGTGCAGGCGGCGCTGATGGAGGCCGCCTATTTCGGCGGCCTGGGCGAGGCGCAGGTGCGCCTGCGCCACAAGGACGGACGCCATGTGTGGGCCGAAATCCGCTGCCGTCCCGGCGCGGGCGGCGGCGACATCGTGGCGGTGACGCGCGACATCACCGAGCGCAAGGCGCAGGAACGCGCGCTGGTGGAAGCACGCGACGCCGCGCTGGCGGCCAGCCGGGCCAAGAGCCGCTTCCTGGCCAACATGAGTCACGAACTGCGCACGCCCCTGAACGCCATCATCGGCTTTTCGGAAGTGATGACGCGCGAAATGTTCGGGGCCGTCGGCCCGCGCTATCAGGAATATTCGCGGCTGATCCATGAATCGGGCACCCATCTGCTGGACCTGATCAACTCGGTGCTGGACATGTCCAAGATCGAGGCGGGCAAGTTCGAGCTGGCCGAGGAACTGTTCGACCTGGAAGAGACGGCCGCGAGCGCGGTGCGCTTCCTGAAGATACCGGCGGAACGCGCGGGCGTGGCCCTGACGCTGGATGTGGCATCGGGGGCGCGGCAGGTCTATGCCGACCGCCGCGCGGTCAAGCAGATCCTGGTCAATCTCCTGTCCAACGGCGTCAAATACACCCAGCCGGGCGGCAAAGTGCATGTCGGGGCCGAAGCCTCGCCGCAGGGGGTGGTGCTGTCGGTCAGCGACACCGGCACCGGCATTTCGGCGGAAGACCTCAAGCGCCTGGGCCAGCCCTTCGAGCAGGTGGAGGGCGCCGAGACGCGCGCCAAGGAAGGCACCGGGCTGGGACTGGCGCTGGTCAAGGCGCTGGCGGCGATGCATGGTGGTGAGGCGGAACTATCGTCCACGCTGGGCGAGGGCACGACGGTGCGCGTGCGCCTGCCTTACGCGGTGGTGGACAGCGGCGGCGAGCGGCTGAACTCCGCCAGGATCATTCCGTTCCGCGCGGCATCGTGACAGATTGGGTGTGACAGGCCGGGCGCCGCGCCCTAGTGTCGGCGCATGGCAGACGCCTATATTCCCTACGCGCCGTTGAACCTTCTCAAGCCCGTCGCCGACAATGTCTGGATTGTCGACGGACCCGAGATCGACATGAAGTATCTGGGCCTGAAGCTGCCCTTTCCCACGCGCATGACGGTTGTACGTCTGGCGGATGGCGGCCTGTTCGTGCATTCCCCGATCGCTCCGGATGCGTCGCTGATGGATCATGTGGCGGCATTGGGCGAAGTGCGCCACCTGATCGCGCCCAACAACCTGCATTACTGGTATATGGCCGACTGGAAGGCGCGCTTTCCCGGGGCGAAGGTTCATGCGGTGTCGCGGCTGAGGCAAGAGGCCCGGCGGCCCTTTATCGTCGATGCCTTGCTGGAGGATGTGGCGCCGCCCGCCTGGCGGGCGGAGATCGACCAGGTGCTGATCGAGGGCCGCCTGCTCGCCGAATGCGATTTTTTCCACCGGCCCAGCGGCACGGTGATTTTGACCGACCTGATCGAGAATTTCGAAGCGGCGCGGATCAAGCCGCTCCTGCTGCGCTGGATCATGCGCCTGTCGCACGTCACCGATCCGCACGGCAGCGCGCCCTATGACATGCGGATGAGTTTTCGCGGCCATCGCAGGTCGCTGCACGCCGGCGTGCGCCGGATGCTGGCCTGGCCCGCGCAGCGGGTGATCATCGCCCATGGCCGCTGGTTCGAGCGCGACGGGGTGCGCGAGATGGCGCGTGCCTTTGCGTGGGTCGGAACCTGAGCGCATGAGTTTCGAGACCGCACCGCGCCTGAAAGCGGGCATCTTCGTGCGTGCGCTGATACGGCGCGCGGAAACGCAAGGGGCCAGCGGCTTCATCGTCCGGCGCGGCGCGGAAGAAGCGGGCGCCGTCATCATCAAGGTCGCCAGGCTGGACGGCACGGTGCTGCTGCTCAACCAGGCGCGCAACGGCCGCGGCGCGCTGGTGTGGAGCCAGCCCCTGGGCGGCTTCACCGACGAGGCGCGCGCCGGCCAGTGGTGCGACAAGCAGCTGAAATTCGACCCGGACCTGTGGATCGTTGAGATCGAGGACCGGCAAGGCCGCGCTTTCGTGGATGAGGAAATCGTGTAACCTCGCCGCCGGGCGCGCCGGCCGTGCATCGGCCGCCATTCCTGCAGAGGGCAGGTCATGCATCACGGTCCAGATCCCACCACCATTACGCTCATCACAGTCCTGATCCTGCTGCCGCTGCTTTACCGGCGGATGCGCAAGCTCTCGCGCCCCCAGCCGCTGAAACTGGACCGGCTGTGGATACGGCCCGCCTTCATCCTGGCCGGCTGCACGCTGGCGCTGCTGGCGCCCCAGCCGCCGGGCATGCCTGCGCGCGTGCTGGCGCCGCCGGACTGGGGCTGGCTGGCGGTGGCGGCGGCGGCGGGAGCCTGGGCCGGCTGGCAAATGGGCCGCACCATGCATATCGAAGTCCATCCCGAGGACGGCACGCTGATGACGCGCGGCGGCATGGCGGCGATGCTGGTGATCGTGGTGCTGATCATGTTCCGCATGGGCCTGCGCGGCGGCTTGCAGATGGAAGCCCGCGCCTGGCACCTCAATGCGCTGCTGATCTCGGATGCTTCGATCGTCTTCAGCGCCCTGCTGTTCAGCGTGCGCAGCCTGGAAATGTATCTGAGGGCAAGGCGGGTGATGGCCGCGGCGGCGCCCAAACCGCGGTCCTAGTTGCCCAAATGGGCGCTGTCTGCTACTGCGCCGCCACATGAGCCGCACCCCCGCCAGCGAAGCCGCGAGCCTATTGAATACGCCAGCCGCGCAAGCGCGGCGGCGGCGCACCTTCGCCATCATCTCCCATCCCGACGCGGGCAAGACCACGCTGACCGAGCATCTGCTGCTGCTTGGCGGGGCTATCCATGCCGCCGGCCGCGTGAAGGCGCGCGGCGAAGCGCGCCGCGCCAAGTCCGACTGGATGAAGATCGAGCAGGAGCGCGGCATTTCCGTCACCAGCGCGGTGATGACGTTCGAATACCAGGATGCGGTGTTCAACCTGCTGGACACGCCGGGCCATGAGGATTTTTCGGAAGACACCTACCGCACCCTGACCGCGGCGGATTCGGCGGTCATGGTGATCGATGCCGCCAAGGGCATCGAAACCCAGACCAGGAAGCTGTTCGAGGTCTGCCGCCTGCGCGACATTCCCATCATGACCTTCATCAACAAGATGGACCGCGAGGCGCGCGATCCCTTCGAGCTTCTTGACGAGATCTCCGACCAGCTGCAGATCGAGACCGCGCCGATGATGTGGCCCTGCGGCATGGGGCTGAATTTCCGCGGGGTGGAGGATATTCGCACCGGCGGCTTCCTGGCCTTCAATGGGGCGGTGCCCAGCGAGGAGGAGGCGGCGAAGCTGGAGGAGGATGTTCTTCTGGCGCGCGAGGGGCTGCCCGCCTTCGACCTTGACACCTATCGCGAGGGCCATCTGTCGCCGGTCTTTTTCGGATCGGCGCTGAAGAATTTCGGCGTCGCGCCGCTGCTGGATGCGCTGGCGCAATATGCGCCGCCCCCGCGCGCCCAGGCGGCCGTGGGCAAGGCGGCCGAGCCGGGCGACAGGGAAGTCACCGGCTTCGTCTTCAAGGTGCAGGCCAACATGGACCCCAATCACCGCGACCGGGTGGCGTTCCTGCGCCTGGCGTCGGGCGAGTTCAAGCGCGGCATGAAGCTGAAGCAGTCGGGCACCCAGAAAACCATCGGCGTGCACAAT
>JBEHXB010000154.1:0-5931 GCA_048498895.1 Pseudomonadota bacterium | reverse complement strand
GATCGTCATGGTCACCCACTCCCACAGCCATGCCGAATACGCCCACCGCATCGTCAACCTGCTGGATGGCGCCATCGTGACCGAGAGCATCCGCCAGGTTCTTTAGGCCCAGTTCCGGGGGAACGCCATGTTCCGCAATTATCTCGTCACCGCGCTGCGCAACATCGCCCGGCACAAGCTGTACAGCGTCATCAACATCGCGGGGCTGGCGGTGGGGCTGACCTGTGTGATCTTCATCATGCTGTTCGTGCGCGATGAGCTGTCCTACGACACCTGGCTTCCCGATACTCAGCGCCTCTATCGGGTGGAAAAGATCGCCCATCCGCTGGGCCGTGATTCGCTCAATCTGGCGATCGCGCCTTTTATGTTGCCGACCACGATGCGTGACAGCCTGCCGGAAGTGACGGCGATGACGCGCATCTTCTATGCCCCAATGTCGATGTTTGCCGGCGACCGCCAGTTTCGCGAGAATGTGGCGTCAGTGGATCCCGATTTCTTCACCATCATCAAATTCCCGATGGTGCAGGGCGACCCTGCCTCTGTCTTCAAGGACCCGGAGTCGGTGGTGGTTTCCGAGAGTGGCGCCCGAAAATATTTCGGGACCACCGACGCCATCGGAAAGACGATAAAAACCACCGCCAATTGCGATGTCTCGGACAAGGCCTGCCTTGGACGGCTGATCCCCCTGAAAGTCACGGGTGTGATGCGGGACATTCCGCACAACTCCCAGCTCGACGGCGATGTGTTCGTGCCCAGCACGTCCATTACAGACCGGCTGTTTCAGCAGACCAGGCAGTCCTGGTACGGCAACTGTTGCTACAGCTATGTCGTGCTGGCGCCGGGCGTCACGCCGCAGGCCGTCGTCGCGAAGATGGCGCCCATACTTGACCGCATCGTTCCAAATGAACCGGGCGACTCTCGCAAGGGCAGCCAGCGCTATGCCATTCACCTGACCCCGTTCACGGATGTTCACCTCACCGCCGGCCGCTGGAGTTCCAGCGAGACGCCCGCTGGCAGCTGGCCCGCGCTTTACGGCATTGGCGTTATTGGCTTTCTGATTCTGCTGATCGCTTGCTTCAATTTCATGAACCTGTCCACCGCGCGCGCGTTGCTGCGGGCGCGCGAGATCGGGTTGCGCAAGACCCATGGCGCCCGCCGGGGCCAGCTTGTCGCCCAGTTCCTGGGCGAGGCGGTCTTGCTGGCGATTCTGTCCCTGGTCCTTGCGCTGGCGCTGGTGGAAATCCTGCAACCGTCCTTCGACCGGTTGCTGCAGCATCCGGTCGGCCTGCACTACGCCAGCGACTGGCCGCTTCTGCTGATGATCATCGGCGTCACCGTTCTTGCCGGTCTGGGAAGCGGACTTTATCCCGCGCTCGTTTTGTCGGGCTTTCGTCCCGTGACGGCCATGCGCGCGACCGCCGGTGGGCTGGCCGGCTCGGGCCGGCTGCGGACCGCCCTGGTCGTCCTGCAGTTCGCCGTATCCATCGGGTTGGGCGCGGCCGCCATCGTCATGTTCGCCCAGATCAGCTTTGCGCAAAGGATCGACCTGGGTTTTCGCAAGGACAATATTCTGGTCATTGTCGGAAACGGTCTTCTGACGGTTGGCGGACAGGAAAGCTTCGTCCAGCGCCTGCGGTCCAATCCCGATATCCAGGATGTGGCGATGATGGACTGGCCGCCGCTCAACCGCAGCATCGCCCTGCTGACGGGCATTCACCTGTCCGGCAAATCCCAGGATGTTGCGCTGTACCGGCGCGTGATCGATCCCCATGCCGCCCAGTTTCTGGGCATCAAGCTGCTGGCCGGGCGCTATCTCTCCGACAAGCGGGCCCAGGACCGGATTGATATCCGGACAGTGTTGGAAGTCCCGGGCAATGAGGGGCACAATGTCCTGATCAATGCGGCCGCGGCCGCCGGTCTGGGGCTGACGCCGCAGCAGGCGGTCGGCCAGACCATCGTTCTGAACACATTGCATCTGAACATCGTCGGCGTTCTTGCCGATGCCGAATTCAACGGCGCGCGCGAGCAGGCCGAGCCGTCACTCTATATCTACGGTCCTGACCAGCCCGCCTATGCGCTGATCCGTATCAGGCCTGAAGCCATGCCCCAGGCGCTCGCCTTCATAGATCGCGAATGGCACGCCTTCGCCCCGACCAAGGCAGTGTGGCGCTATTTTCTGGATGAAAATTTCGCCCGCTTGTACCGGAGCGACGAGCGCCGCGGAATGATGCTGGGCATTTTCGTCGGGCTTGCCATTTTCATCGCCTGCCTCGGCCTTTATGGCATGGCGGCGTTCACCACCGCCCGCCGCACGCGGGAAATCGGCATTCGCAAGACCTTCGGCGCGCGCACCCGCGACGTGGTGTTGCTGCTGTTGTGGCAGTTCTCCATTCCCGTCCTGCTGGCCAACCTGATCGCCTGGCCGGTCGTCTGGTATTACCTGCATGGCTGGCTGCAGGGCTTCGCCTATCGCATCACGCTGAGCCCGCTCTATTTCATTGCAGCCGGGCTGGCGGCGCTGTTGATCGCCTGGGCCACGATCCTCACCCATGCCTGGCGGGTGGCCAGGGCCAATCCCGTTCACGCGCTGCGCACCGAATAGGAGAGAGATATGTTCCGCAATTATCTCGTCACCGCGCTGCGCAACATCGTCCGGCACAAGCTGTACAGCGTCATCAACATCGCGGGGCTGGCGGTGGGGCTGGCCTGTGTGGTCTTCGTCCTGCTGTTTATCCGGGATGAGCTGTCCTACGACAAATGGATTCCCGATACGCAAAACCTCTATCGGATTGAGGTAGCGCTATACACTCTGGGGCACGATCCGCTCAACTTGGCGGTCGTCCCATTCCCGATGCCGGCCGCGATGCGTGACAATATCCCGGAAGTGACTGGGATGACGCGCTACAACCGAAACACCATGACGCTGATGGTTGGTGACCGGCAATTTCTGGAGCACGTCACCTCGGTGGACCCTGACTTCTTTCAGATGATCAAGCTGCCGCTGATTCGGGGTGACCCGAGTCGCGTCTTCCACGACCCGCAATCGCTGGTTCTTTCAGAGAGCGCGGCGAGAAAATATTTCGGCACCACCGATGTCATTGGAAAGGTCATCACAACCACGGCCAATTGCGAGGTCACCGATACGGCGTGTCTGGGCCGAACGGTCTCGCTGAAGGTGACGGGCGTCATGCGGGACATACCATACAATTCGCAACTTGATGGCGATGTGTTTCTGCCAAACACGTCGATTGCGGATCGGAACAGGCAAAGCACAAAACTTAGCTGGCATGATGAGAACGGCTATGGCTACGTCAGGTTGGCTCCCGGGGCTGACCCGCGCGCGGTTATCGCGAAGACGGCGCCGATCCTCGATCGTGCTGTTACAGGAGAGCTTGACGCTTCCGGCAAACCCCTGAGAGGGAGCCAGGCCTACACCGTCCATCTCACCCGCTTTGCCGATGTCCATCTGACGTCGGAACGCTGGCGCTTCAGTTTTAAGCCTCCGGGCAGCTGGACCACCGTTTATGGCGTGGGCGTGGTCGGCCTCCTGATCTTGTTTGTGGCCTGCTTCAATTTCACGAATCTGGCCACCGCCCGCGCCATGCTCAGGGCCCGTGAAATCGCGCTGCGCAAAACGATCGGCGCCAGCCGCCGCCAGTTGATAATCCAGTTTCTGGGAGAAGCTGTCTTGATGGCACTCTTATCCCTGGTACTGGCGCTGGCGTTGGTGGAGATCTTGCAGCCAGCGTTTGCGCGCTTTCTTCAGCATCCAATTGCTCTGCGCTACGCCAGCGACTGGCCTCTTATGCTCATCATTGTGGGCGTGACGATAGCGGCCGGATTGGTGAGCGGAAGCTACCCCGCCTTGGTGCTGTCGGGCTTTCGGCCATCAACGGTCTTGCGTGCTAACAACGCCGGGCAGGCCGGCTCCGGACGGTTGCGCAGCGCCTTGGTGGTTCTGCAGTTCGCTGTTTCCATCGGGTTGGGGATCGCCGCCGCCGTTGTGTTCACCCAAATCAGTTTTGCACGCAATATCGATCTGGGCTTTCGCAAGGACAATGTGTTGGTAGTTCAGGGGGCCGGGCTACTGACCATCGGCGGGCAGGAAAGCTTCATTCAGCAGCTACGATCCAATCCCGGCGTTCTGGACATAGCCATGATCCATATACTTCCCTTTGACACCAGCCAGATGTTATCTACAGCACAGCTTCCCGGTCATCCCGAACGCGTCGAATTGAATGAGCGCGTCATTGGTACCAACGCTATCCAGCTACTCGGCATGAAGCTGGTGGCGGGACGCTTGCTGTCCGACAAGCGAGCGCTGGACCAGTTGGACGAGGGGGGAGGGGCGCACGCCAATGACGGGCACAACGTCCTTATAGATGAGGCCGCGGCCCGCCGGCTCGGCCTGGCGCCGCAACATGCGATAGGCCAGGCCATTATATTCAAGAATAGCCACTTGAATATTGTCGGTGTGCTTGGCGATGCGAAGTTCGGGGGCGCACGTGAACCCACAAAGGCGTCAGTATATTACTATGACCCGAAGTTTTCGGCAGCCGCGATGATCCGCGTCCGGCCCGATGCAATACCGCAAAGCGTGTCTTTCATAGATCGGGCCTGGCACAGTTTTGCGCCTACAAAGGCAATGCAACGCTATTTTCTGGATGACAATTACGGAAAGCTATACCAAGCCGATGATCGTCAGGGCGAGATGTTCGGCGTGTTTGTAATCGTCGCCATTTTCATTTCATGTTTGGGGCTGTTTGGGCTCGCGGCTCTCGCCGCAGGGCGGCGCACCAGGGAAATCGGCGTCCGCAAAGTGTTCGGCGCGCGCACCGGCGATGTGCTGTGGCTGCTGTTGTGGCAGTTCACCATTCCGGTGGCGCTGGCCAACCTGATCGCCTGGCCGGTCGTCTGGTATTACCTGCATGGCTGGCTGCAGGGCTTCGCCTATCGCATCACGCTGAGCCCGCTCTATTTCATTGCAGCCGGGCTGGCGGCGCTGTTGATCGCCTGGGCCACGATCCTCACCCATGCCTGGCGGGTGGCCAGGGCCAATCCCGTTCACGCGCTGCGCACCGAATAGGAGAGAGATATGTTCCGCAATTATCTCGTCACCGCGCTGCGCAACATCGTCCGGCACAAGCTGTACAGCGTCATCAACATCGCGGGGCTGGCGGTGGGATTGTGCTGCGTGATCCTGATCGCGCTGTTTGTGCGCGACGAACTGTCCTACGACAAGTGGATTCCCGGCAGCGAGAATCTGTGGCGGGTCGAGATCACTTATCACGTTCCCGGCCGCTCCGATCCCATCGTCACGGCCCAGGCGCCGATCCCCATTGCGATGGCGATGCGCGACCAGATCCCGGAAGTGACGGCCGCCACCCGCCTGGTGCGTGAAGGCATGACGCTGACGGCGGGCGACCGACAATTCTCCCAGAATATCGGCGTGGTCGATCCCAATTTCCTGCAGGTGATCCCGCTGCCGCTGGTGAAGGGCGATCCCAGGACCGTGCTGTCGCGGCCGGAAAACCTGGTAATCTCCGAGAGCGCCGCGAAGAAATATTTCGGCGACGCCGATCCCATCGGCAAGACCCTGACCACCGGGCGCGGCGGCTGCCAGGATGCGGCCTGCGCCAACACCACGGTCACGCTCAGGGTGGCGGGGGTGATGCGCGACCTGCCGCACAACACCCAACTCGATTTCGATTACCTGATGCCCAACACCTCGCTGGCCGACCGCATCGACCAGGACACTAAGAAGAACTGGGTCAGCAACAACAACAGCTATGGCTATGTCATCCTGGCGCCGGGCGCCGATCCGGCGCGGGTTGTCGCCAAGCTCAAGCCGATCTATGACCGATCGGTCGATATCTCGGCCTTCACCAATGTGAAGATTCCCGGCAGCCAGATCTTGGAAACCACACTAAC
>JBEHXB010000153.1:0-5969 GCA_048498895.1 Pseudomonadota bacterium | reverse complement strand
GGGTGATCTTGGGCTGCGGTTGCGCCGGCTGGGCATTTGCGCCGCCCGCGATCAGGACCGCGAGGGCCGCTAGAACATGTCTCATGTCTTGTCTTATCGCTGATCCGGCCCGAAATAATCCAGGGTGTGTGTCCAGTGCATCGTGTCGCCAGGCTTTATCTTGATATCCATGTAAGGCTCGATCCCCATGGTGGAGGGCACCGACCACCACAGAAGCCGCGTCACCGGCCGGTCGGCCCGCAGCCGCACGCCATAGCCGGTCTTTGTGGCGGTGACGCGGAAGTCATTGTCGCTGGCCGTGTCGCCGAACCCGGTCAGATCGCCGGCGACCTGCTCCTCTCCGGTCAGACCGCGCAGATAGGTCATCCGCTTGCCGTCGAATTTCGCCACGTCGGCCGGCATGGGCCGGGCATGCGCCAGGGCGAACGGAGCCTCGAGTTCGACCCCATCCTCGCCGGGGCTGAGGGTCATGAAATGATGATTGTAGACGGTGGTGTCGATGGGCTTCTTGCCCGTGTTCTGCAGCCGGTCTTCGATCAGCATGGTGGGTTTGCCGGGGACCAGCGTCACCGTCTTGGAAAAGCGGTAGCCATAGCCCGACGGATCGTTGGCGATTTCCTGGGTAAAGGTGATGCTGTTTTTCGTCGCCCGCGTGGTGCGTATGCCGCGATTGAGAATGGGATAGGTGTGGTAGCGGTCATAGGTATCGTTATCGCGCTTCAGGATGCCCACGCCAATCTTGAGAAACCGCCCGCCAGGACCAGCGGCATCAAAGCCGTTCTCGCCGAATTCCTCCACCGGACCCGCGGCGACGTTGTTGTTGTTCGCCACCAGCCCGTCGCTGTCATAAGTGAAATTCTTTACGTCGGGTGAGGTCTTCACGAACCAGTAGCGCCCGTAATCGTGACCCTTGTAGGTGATGTGGGTGATCATGCCGGCATGATCGAAGCGGGTGCCGCGATAGAAGCCGAACTGCCCCGGCAGATAGACCTTGGCCGTGACCAGGCCATTAGTGATGATCCTGCTGGGCAGGTTGTCGAGCGCGCTGGCCGGTGTGGTGTCGCCGTCGGGCGGCGGCACAAAGGGCGCGTTCCCCTGGGCCCATGCAATGGAAGACGAGGCGAGATTGGCCGCGGCAATGACGGCAAGGACTGCCGGCACGATCCTCATGGTTTTCCTCCGGCTTGCCTGTCACCTGGTCCAAAATAGTCATAAGTGTATGTCCAGCGTTTCGTCTCGCCGGGTTTCAATGAAATCGCGACATAGGGTTCCAGGCTGTAGGTACGGTCTATCGACCACATGTTGATCTTCACGATGGGCTGATCACCCCGGATTCGCTGGCCAAAGCCGGTCATCGTGTTGGTGACTGTGAAATCATAGTCGCGCGCGCTGGGGCCATAGCCGTCGATCAGGCTCATCACCGTCTGGCCTGAAGGGACCGGCGCGATATAGCGGATGGTCCTTGCGCCCACCCGCGCGATCTTCGGATCCAGCGGTTTTTGAGGCCTGATCGTGAACGGCGCGGTGATCACCAGATGCTCGTTGCCGGGGCTGAGGGTCAGGAAATTATGGCAATAGACGGTGGTGTCGATGGGCTTGCTGCCGGTGTTGGTCATCACATGGCTGATGGTCATCTGCGCCTTGCCCGGCACCAGGGTGACGGTCTTTTCGTAATGATAGCCGTAGCCGGACTTCGGATCGTCGATCGTCTGGACGAAATGGGCGCTGTTTCTCGTCGCGCGGAAAGTGCGTACACCTTCATTCAGCGCGGGCAGGGTGGGAAAGCGCGCCGGGTCGTCATTGTCTCGCGTGAAGATGCCGATGCCGGGCTTGAGGAAGCGACCGCCCATGCCCGCTTCATCAAATCCGACGGCGGCGAACTCCTCCACCGGACCGCTGACGGCGCAACACGATGTTTCCACATAAGGCGGCTGTTTGGCGGTTACGGCGGGATCGGTGACGAAACGGTCGAACCAGTAGGTGTCGTAATCCTGTCCCCGATAGGTGACATGAAACACCACCCCGGCATGATCGAAGCGCGTGCCGCGATAGAGCTCGTTTTCCCCGGGCGGATAGACCTTGGCGGTAAGCAGTCCGTTGCCGATCTCCACATGCCGGAAATTTTCCAGCGCCATGGCCGGCAGGGTTGCGGGATCGGCCCAGGAAGCCGCCGGGACCGAGGCCCCCGCCAGCATCAACATGGCGAGCCCCGCGCGCCGCATCCTATTTCGGCCCGATATAATCGTAGGTATAGGTCCAGTGCTTGGTCTGGCCGGGCTTGAGCGAAATCGCCACATAGGGCTCCCAGCTCACATTGGTGGCAATGGACCAGAAATTGATGCGCGCCAGCGGCTGGTCGCCGCGGATGCGCTGGCCAAACCCCGTGGCGGTATTCTTCACCGTGAAATCGTAATCGCTGGCGCTGCTCCCGAAGCCGCTGATGGGCGAGGTGACGCTTTCGCCTTCCTTCACCGCGCGCAGGTATTTGATGGTCTTGCCCTCTACCGCTGCCGCGTCGGGCGCAAATGGTTTTTCGGCCTTTATCGCGAAGGGGGCGGTGATGGTGATGTGTTCGTCGCCGGGGCTGAGCGTGAGGAAGTTGTGGCAATAGACATTGGTGTCGATGTCCTTGTTGCCGGTGTTTGTCAGGCTGTGCTCGATCACCAGCTGGGCCTTGCCCGGCACCAGCCGCACCGTCTTCGCATAAACGTAGCCATAGCCGCTGGCCTTGTCGGTCAGGGTCTGGGTCATCTGCACGCGGGTCTTGCCGCCCTGCGTATTGAAGGTGCCGCCATTGACCACGGGATAGGGATGAACGTGGTCCTCCTTGTCGGTGTCGCGCTTGAGCATGCCGATCCCGATCTTGAGGAAATGCCCGCCCATGCCGGCGGCGTCGAAGCCGATGGAATCAAATTCCTCGGCGGGACCGGCCGCGGCGCTGGCCGGATGTACGATCACTTCGCCCTTGTGCCAGGTAAAGTCATGCACCGCGGGCGAATAGCCGCTGAACCAGGGCCGGCCATAGTCCTGCCCCTTGTAGGTGGCGTGGGCGACGATGCCATTACGGTCGAAGCGGGTGCCCCGGTAGAAGGCCGCCGGACCGGGCAGGTAGACCCTGGCCGAGACGATGCCGTTGGAAATGTCCTGGTGCGGGGCATTGGCCAGCGCGCTGACCGGCACGATGCTGTTGTCGGGGATGGTCTGGTGGGGCTGAGCCATCGCGGTCGTGGCCCAGAACGGCGCCGCCCCCGCCAGGAACACCGCGGCCCCCGCCGCCGAAGCCAAGCCGCGCGTCAATCCCGCCATGTCCGAAGCCCCTTTTGCGTCCCCCGCCGTCCCCCTGTATGAGGGACCGGCATTTTTCGAGACTTTGGCACAATTCCGCCCGCCATGAAACGCATCCTGATCACCTCCGCCATCCCCTATGTCGCCGGGGTCAAGCACCTGGGCAACCTGGTCGGTTCCATGCTGCCGGCCGACATCTTCGCCCGTTACTGCCGCAGCCGCGGCTATGACACGCTGGCAATCTGCGCCACCGACGAGCATGGTGCCCCTGTCGAACTGGCGGCCCTGGAAGAGGGGGTGCCGGTCGCCGAATATGCCGCCAAGTGGCATGCGGTTCAGAAGGAGCTGGGCGACCGCTTCGGTCTTTCCTGGGATAATTTCGGCCGCTCGTCGTCGCCGCAGAACCATGAACTCACACTGCACTTCGCCAGGAGATTGTGGGCGAACGGGTTCCTCGAACTGCGCACCACCAAGCAGGCTTACAGCGCCACTGACGGTCGCTTCCTGCCCGACCGCTATGTCATCGGCACCTGTCCGCATTGCGGTTATGACCGGGCCCGCGGCGACCAGTGCGAGAATTGCACTCGCGTGCTCGATCCCGTCGATTTGATCGAGCCGCGTTCGGCGGTGTCGGGTGCCAGGGATATCGAGATCCGCGATTCCACCCACCTGTTCCTGAAACAGTCGCAGTTCGCCGACCGTCTGCGCGCCTGGATCGACAGCCACAAGGCCGACTGGCCCCAGCTGGTCACGTCGATCGCCTACAAGTGGCTGGACGAGGGGCTGAAGGACCGCGGCATCACCCGCGACCTGGAATGGGGCATTCCGGTGCCCGACGACATCGCCGGCGGCGCGCTCAAGGGCAAGGTCTTCTATGTCTGGTTCGACGCTCCCATAGAATATATCGCCGCCACCAAGGAGTGGGCCGACAAGAACGGCAAGGGCGATGCCTGGAAGGACTGGTGGCAGGGCGGGGACGCCGTCACCTATTGGGAGTTCATGGGCAAGGACAATGTGCCATTCCACACCGTGGGCTTTCCCGTCACCATCATGGCCTCGGGCGAGCCGTGGAAGCTGGTCGACCGGCTGAAGGGATTCAACTGGCTGAACTATGACGGCGGCAAATTCTCGACTTCCGGCAAGCGCGGCATCTTCATGGACACGGCCCTGGAGATCGCGCCCGCCGACTGGTGGCGCTACTACCTGATCGCCAACGCGCCCGAAGGCAGTGACAGCAACTTCACCTGGGAGCATTTCGCCGGCGTCATCAACAAGGACCTGGCGGACGTGCTGGGCAACTTCGTCAGCCGCGTGACCAAGTTCTGCGTCGCCCGCTTCGACGGCCAGGTGCCGGGCGAGGGCGAATATGGCGAAGAGGAATTTGCCCTGATCGCCGAACTGGACCGGCGGATCGCTCAGTATGCGGACTATATGGAGCAGGCCGAGTTTCGCAAGGCGATGGCCGAACTGCGCGCCATCTGGGTGGCGGGCAACGAATATCTCACCCGCGCCGCGCCCTGGACGCATGTGAAGACCGATCGCGCCCGCGCGGCGGTGGGCGTGCGTATGGGCCTTAACCTGGTGCACCAGTTCGCGCACCTCATCTGGCCGGTGATGCCGACATTTGCGAAGACCATCCACGAATGCATCCAGCCGGTGGGCTGTCGCGCCGGGGTGATCCCGTTCCCCGAGGAAGGCATGAAGGTGCTGCTGGACGATCTTTTGCCCGGCCAGCCGATCAACGCGCCCGAGATGTTGGTGCCCAAGATCGGCGAGGAGCAGATCGCGGAGTGGAAACAGAGGTTTGGAGGCGGCGCCGGCTGACGGCTATTCGCCGTCAGGCTGAACCTGCATTGCTTCCCAGCCATTCTGGGTCAGCGCCTCCAGCGGCGAGAAGCGCACCTTGTAATCCATCTTGCGGCTGCCGCGTACCCAGTAGCCCAGATAGACATAGGGCAGGTGCTGGCGCTGGGCGGCGCGCACATGGTCCAGGATCATGTAGGTGCCAAGGCTGCGTGCCTCTTCGCCGGTATGGAAGAAACTGTAGACCATCGACAGCCCGTCCTTCAGCTTGTCGGTCAGCGCGGCGGCGACCAGCACGCCGTCGGGCTTGCGATATTCCACGATGTGGGTGGAAACCGGGGTTTCCTCCACCATCGCCACATAATCGAACAGGCCCATATCGCTCATGCCGCCGCCGGGATGGCGCGAGTCCAGGTAGGTGCGCAGCAGCGCGAATTGCTCGCGCGTGGCTTCAGCGGCGACTTCGGTGCGGATCAGGTCGTCACTGCGATTCAGCGTGCGGCGCTGGCCGCGGCTGGGGGCGAAGCGGCTGGCAAGGATGCGAACGGACACACAGGCATTGCAGCCTTCACAGGCGGGGCGATACGCGATGGACTGGCTTCGGCGGAAGCCGGAATGGGTCAGGGCTTCGGAAAGGGGCTGGGCCAAGGTACCACCCAGCCGGGCAAAGACTTTCCGCTCGATCCGCCCAGGCAGATAAGGGCAGGGCCCACCTGGGGTGAGGAAGAATTGCGGTATGCGAGTGCTGCGTTGCTCCGTCACGGCCCAAACCTGCCCGTCCACGGGGAGTATGGCAAACAAACCGAGTCCCGCGGAGTATTTTTTTGTCGGGCTAAAACGGATTTTGTGCGGGAGCGAGCGTCGCCCCGGTCAGAGCCCGG
>JBEHXB010000152.1:0-5973 GCA_048498895.1 Pseudomonadota bacterium | reverse complement strand
GGTCCCATCGCGTCTTTCGACGCCCGCTGGCCGCTGGAGCTGGCGACCTGGCCGGGGCTGGAAGCGCAGCTGGCCGCGCTGGCCGACGACATCGCCTACCTCAACCACGACCTGGACGATGGACTGCGCGCGGGCCTTGTCACCATTGATGCGCTGGCCGGGGCGCCGCTGGCCGGCAAGCATGTGAAAGGCGTGATTGCCCGCCACGGCAAACTCGAACTGTCGCGGTTCATCGGCGAGTTGATCCGTACACTGATGAGCGCCCTGATCGAGGATGTGCTGGCCGAAACCGGCGCCCGGCTGGCGGCGGAAAATTTCGCCGACGCCGCGGCGCTGCGCGGGGCAGGCCGCGCCATTGCCGCATTTTCGCCCGCCATGACACAGGACCTGAGGGCGCTGAAGGCATTCCAGGCGGAACATATCTACCGCCACCCGCATGTCGCCCAATCCATGGGCAAGGCCAAACAGGTGGTGGCCGAACTCTTCGCCGCCTTCAGCGCCGACCCCTCGCTGCTGCCGGCGGATTGGTCGGCGGCGTGCGGCGCGCCCGGCGATGCCGCCACCGGATCGGTGGTGCGTGATTACATCGCGGGCATGACCGACCGTTACGCGCTGGCGGAATATGGCCGGATATTTCATCGCCAGGTCGATGTTTGATTGGCATTTGCACACCGGTTCCGTGTGATTCGGCGGGTGGGCAGTGCTAAGATCGAGTTCTCAAGATTCGGGAAACTGTGCTCATGGCGAAGTTTGAACGCGGCGTCTACGAACCCAGCGACGAGGTGCGCGTGTTCGACGCGTCCGAGGATGAAGAAGATGTCGAAGGTTCCCGCCTTCCGCTTTTGATCGTCCTGGCGCTTGTGGTTCTGGCGATGTTCGCGGGCGTGGTCTACCTGGCCTATACGCAGGGCGTGGCCAAGGGCCGTGGCGAAATGCCGGTGCTGGCGGCGGCCGATGGTCCGGCGCGCGTGGCGCCACAGCAGCCGGGCGGCGCCCAGGTTCCCTATCAGGGCTTCAAGATCTACGAACAGCCGGCCCCGCCCGACGATGCGGCCGACGCGGCGCCCGCCGAAAGCCGTCCGGCGGAAGGGCAGGCCAACGGCGCCGCCGCCACGGCACCCGTCAAATCCTCGCCACCTCAATCCGCACAGGTCCAATCCGCGCCCGCCCAATCCACACCGGTCAAGCCGGTACAGACCGCGGCGGCCCCGCCGCCCAAGCCTGCCGCGCCGGTTGCTGAGACCAGATCCATCGCCAGGCCTGCCCCGTCGGCACCCGTCAAGCCGGCAGCGGCAGCCATGTCGGCTCCGGCAGGCGCCGCCACCGCGGCGCCTCGCAGCCTGGGCACGCCGGCCGCCGCCTCCGCTGGCAGCTTTTTCCTTCAGATCGGAGCATACAAGTCTCAGGCCGATGCCGAGACGGCCTGGAAAACGTTCCAGGCCCGCCATGCAACCCTGCTGTCGGGTCATGGGCTTGACGTGCAGCGGGTCGACCTGGGTGACAAGGGCGTATGGTATCGCGCCCGCGTCGGAAGCTTTTCCGACAGCGATGTGGCTCTGGCCCTGTGCGACCGCCTGAAGGCGGACGGTGGCGCCTGTTTCCTGGCTCGATAGCAGTGCGTTCGCGCGCGATCTATGGCTGCGCCGGTCCCATCCTGGCGGCAGGAGAACGCAGCTTTTTCCGTGACGCCCGGCCCTGGGGCTTCATTCTGTTCGCGCGCAACATCAAGGACCCAACGCAAGTACGTGAATTGGTTCAGGAATTGCGCGAGACTGTTGACGATGGCAACACGCCTGTCCTGATTGATCAGGAAGGGGGACGGGTGGCGCGTCTCAAGCCGCCGCACTGGTCCCTGCGCCTGCCCGCCGCCCGATTCGGCGTCCTGTACGCCCGAAACCCGGAAGCGGCCCGCGAGGCGACCTATCTCAATGCCAGGCTCATCGCCAATGACCTGGCGTCCCTGGGGATCAATGCCAATTGCCTGCCGGTGCTGGATGTGCCGGTTCCCGGTGCCCATGACATCATCGGCGACCGGGCCTTCGCCTCGGACCCCGCCACGGTGATCGACCTTGGCAAGGCCCAGATTGAGGGGCTGCTGGACGGCGGGGTGCTGCCCATCATGAAACACATCCCCGGCCATGGCCGGGCGCGCAGCGACAGCCATCTGGCGCTGCCCCGGGTCGATGCCGAGCTCGAGGAATTGTCGGCCAGCGATTTCGTCACTTTCCGGAGCCTGAATTACTGTCCGGCCGCCATGACGGCCCATGTCGTCTATGAGTCGATTGATCCACAACGTCCTTGCACCGTCAGCCCCAAAGTCATCCGGGATGTGATACGTGGGGAGATCGGTTTCGAGGGGCTACTGATGTCCGACGACCTTTCGATGAAGGCGCTGGACGGACCCGTGTCGGTGCGGGCGCGCGCCGCCCTGTTTGCGGGCTGCGACGTGGTGCTCCACTGCAATGGCGATATGGACGAGATGAAGGACGTGGCCGGCGAGGCGAAGACACTGGAAGGACTGCCGTTGAGGCGGGCACAGCATGCGCTGGGCCGGCTGGTTGCCCCGCCCGCCTTCGATACGCACGCCGCCACGGCCCGTCTGTCCGAGTTGCTGGAAGGGGCTGCGGCATGACCCCGGAAAATCCCGGCGAGATCGAAGGCGCGGCGCAGACTTTCGACGAATTCGAATCGGCCGTGATCGCCGCCGACAGCGACGCCCTGATGGTTGCCGTGGACGGCTTCGAAGGCCCGCTGGACCTGCTGCTGACCCTGGCGCGCAACCAGAAAGTCGATCTGGCCAAAATCTCGATCCTCAAGCTGGCCGAGCAATATCTGGAATTCATCGAATCGGCCAAGCGGCTGAACCTGGAACTGGCGGCGGACTATCTGGTGATGGCCGCCTGGCTGGCCTATCTGAAATCGCGTCTGATCCTGCCACAGGAAAAGGCGCCGGAAGGCGAGCCGTCCGCCGACGAGATGGCCACGCGCCTGCGCTGGCGCTTGCAGCGGCTGGACGCGATGCGCGCCGCCGCCACCCGCCTGATGGGCCGCGAGCGCCTGGGCCGCGATGTCTTCGGCCGGGGCGATCCCGAACCGGTGAACGTGGTCAAGCTCAGGACCTACAAGGACAGCCTCTACGACCTGCTCACCGCCTACGCGACCGAGCGGGTGCGCAAGGTGGGCGGCGGCGTCTATCGCCCGGTGCAGCCCATCGTGCTGCAGATCGAGGAGGCGCGCGAAAGGCTGGAACGCATGCTGGGCAAGATTCACGACTGGAATGCCCTGACGCGGCTTTTGCCCATGGAATGGTCGGGCGGTACGCGCCGGCGTTCGGCAGTGGCCTCGACCCTGCTGGCCTGCCTGGAGCTGGCGCGCGACGGCAGGATCGAGCTGCAGCAGGCCCAGGCGTTCGCCGAAATATATGTTCGGGACCGCGCCGCGGTTCAGGGCGCCCAGTGAACCAAGCAAACAGGAACCCTGACTGCAGGAGCCTGACATGAGCAGTGTGGCAGAGATGATCGAGACGATTGAAATGCGGATGGATGCCGTGAGCGAGAAGCCGGAGGACAGCGTCAATTCCGAGCATCTGCGCATGGTGGAGGCGCTGTTGTTCGCCGCCAGCGAACCGCTGGATGTGAAGGCGCTGGGCGCCTCGCTGCCCGAAGGCGCGGACGTGAAGGGCCTGCTGAACGCGCTTCAGGCGACGTATGAGAAGCGCGGTGTAAACCTTTGCTGTGTTGCGGGAAAATATCAGTTTAGGACTGCCAGCGATCTGGCGTTCCTGCTGCGCAAGGAACAGCCGGAACAGAAGCGCCTGTCCAAGGCGGCGATCGAGACCCTGGCGATCATCGCCTATCACCAGCCCGTCACCCGCGCCGAGATCGAGGATATTCGCGGCGTCGCGCTGTCGAAGGGCACCATCGACACGTTGATGGAAGTCGGCTGGGTCAAGATCCGGGGCCGCAAGCGCACGCCGGGCCGCCCGGTCACCTATGGCACCACTGAGTCCTTCCTGGTCCAGTTCGGGCTGGAGAGCGTCGGCCACCTGCCGGGCACCGACGAGCTCAAGGCCGCCGGCTTCCTCGAAGCCGTGCCGCCCTCGGGTTTCGATGTGCCAAATCCATCCGACGAGCTGGCGCCCGACGAAGATCCCTACGACCCGAATGAGCCGGAGCTGGCGACGGGTTCGGTAAATCTGGACGAGGCATAGGCACCCCGCCCACGCCGGGCCGGTTCAGGACCGCCCCTGACGCTTGCGCATTCCGAAATAGAAGCTGGCCGCCGCCAGGGCGTAGAGCGGCCATTGCAGGGCGGTGTTCACCGAGCCGGGCAGTACCAGCGACGCAACCCCGAAGCAAAGCGAAGCCGTCAGCGATATCTGCCGCCAGGGCACCTGCCATTTGCGGGTGCGCTTCCATTTCTCCAGCTCATCGTCTTGGTCGGTCCAGCCGGCATCGAAGGACGCCGGCACTTCCGCCGGGTCGGGCAGGGCGGTGGCTGCTACCGGTGCCGGTGCCGGTGCCGGTCGGGTGGCCGGGCGGCTGGCCATGCCGGAACGCCGGCCGAAGGGTTGGCGATGGACCATGGGTCTGCCTCCTGGAGGCAATCATCCCACAATCCGGTTAGCCCTTGCCTAAAGCCGCATAGAGGGGCGGGCGGAAAATGGCCCTGAAACAGCCCGGTCCGGCATCGCGGGCATCCGAAAAAGACGGCAAGCCGTCGGGAGCCGGGGGCCTTTCAATTTCAAGGATTGGATTTGCCCGCGCCGTCGCCATACTCCCAGTCATAGGGCACGCCGGTATTGCCCAGCACAAAGCGCACCAGGTCGCGATAGCCCGCCTCGGCGCGCACATCGTTGGACAGGATCACCACGCAGTCCCTTGTCCGGATCAGGCAGACCAGGGTGTTGGCGGTCTGCTCGTCGTGCCCGCCCTTATAGAAGCCGGGCCCTTGCGGTCCTTCGAACGTGACCACGCCCAGCCCCGCTTTCAGGTCGGCCCGCCGGTCCTCCGGCGGCAGTTCCGGCGAGAAGGTGGGAAACTGATGCGCGGTCGTTATCGGCAGCCCCGGTCGTTCCATTTCGCCGAGCGCCGCCGGCGTCAGTCCCCTGCCGCTGACCAGCGCGGCGGCGAATTTCGCCATGTCGGTGATCGTCGTGTCCATCGAGCCTGGCACGCGCACATGGCTGCGCTTGTCATGTGCCACAGTCTTGCCCTGGTCGTTGAAGCCATCCGCCAGATTGCCGGCGAAATCATCGCGCCATTGCAGGCTGGTGCGCGTCATGCCCAGCTCCTTCAGATAGCCGTCCGTGAAAGCGCGTACATCCAGCCCCAGGCCTTTTTCCAACGCCAGTTGCAGCAGCAGAAACCCCTCGCCGGAATAGGCATAGTGCGTGCCCGGATCGAAATGGATGTGCAGGCGGTGATCCGGCTCGACAAAGGCGAAATTGGGCAGGCCGGTGGAATGGGTCAGAACCATGCGCGCCGTGATGGATTTCCAGCGTGGATCCCCCGCCAGGCTTTCATAGCCGCGATAGTCGGGCAACGGCTGGGGCAGAAGGGCCGCCAGAGGCCGGTCGAGATCGAGCCGGCCATCTCCCACCAGTTTCATCACGCCATAGGCAAACACAGCCTTGGTAAGGGATGCACCATACATCACCGTGTCCGGCGTAAGCGGCTCACCCCTGGCGTTGCGAACGCCATAGGCGGCAACGCTTCTGATCCGGCCGTCCTGGATGATGGCGATCGCCAGGCCTTGGGCATGGGTACGCGCCATCACTGTCGCGACCTGGTCCTTTAGGTCTCGCGCTGACGGCGCCGCTGCTGCAGGCAGCGTCAGGGCAAGGCCGAAAATGACCGCAAGCCGAAGCATGCAGACCCTCCCTTTCGGCGCCATGCCGCCCTGTCCGGCGGGGACGGCTCCCTACGGCGCCTTGTTCGCCGCGGCCGCCATCTTGTTCACCGCCGCCTGGAA